>JAPOYW010000161.1 GCA_026706425.1 Gammaproteobacteria bacterium | reverse complement strand
TCGGCAACGACGCGCCTTCGCTCCGCTGTGCGTCGGGTCGCCTCGGGCCCAGCCCGTTCCCTACGACCGTGCCATGCCGTCGGCGCCCGGTCCCGCGGTGGCAACTCGCGTGAGACAATCAGCACCGGCGCCAAGCGCCGTGTGTGAGGCCGGGAGAAAACCCATGTGTAACGAACGAACACTCCAAGACGCGGAAGACGCCGGTCGCAGAGCCACCGGCGCCGGCTGGTTGACCCGGCGGCAGCTTGGCATCGCCGCCGCCGGTGCTTCGTTGGCGGCACTTGCTCCCAAGGTGCGGGCGGCTCAGTCGGTATCCGGTTCCGATGTCAGCGTCGCGACGCCGGACGGCGAGGCGGACTGCTATTTCACGCATCCGGAAACCGGAAGTCATCCCGGCGTGATCGTCTGGCCCGACATCCTCGGCCTGCGACCCGCGTTTCGCGGCATGGGCGACCGGTTGGCGGCCTCCGGCTACTCCGTCCTCGTGGTGAATCCCTACTACCGCCAAGCCCGGTCCCCGGTCGTCGAAGAGGGCGCGAGCTTCCGGGACCAGGCCACCCGCAGCAAGGTGATGCCCCTGGCGCGGTCGCTGACGCCGGAGACGAACGTCACGGACGCCAAGGCGTTCGTTGGTTTCCTGGATGCCCAGGCCGCGGTGGACACAAACCGACCGATCGGGACCACGGGCTACTGCATGGGTGGTCCGATGACCATGCGAACCGCGGCCGCCGTTCCCGAACGCATCGGCGCAGGCGCGTCTTTCCACGGCGGCGGACTCGTCACGGGCGCCGAGGACAGTCCCCACCTGCTCGTGCCCACCATGCGTGCGAGCTTCCTGTTCGCCATCGCGGACAACGACGACGAACGCGACCCGAACGCGAAGGGCGCCTTGCGCGAGGCCTTCGACGGCGCGGGGCTCGCCGCCGAGATCGAGGTCTACGAGGGCGCGTTGCACGGTTGGTGTCCACCGGATTCGGCCGTCTACAACGAGCCGCAGGCCGAACGGGCCTGGGCACGTCTCCTCGTGCTGTTCGGGAAAGCCCTCGCGTAGAGGGGGCGGGCTCCTCCCGGTGCGCCCTTTGGGCGCGTCGGCGTCGTTAGCGCCCGGCCGAGGTCGCGATTCGTGTCACCACCGCCTGCATGTCCAGGCGTCCGTCCCGGTTGGTTTGCACGGCGATCGTGGTCCCGGACGCGGCGTAGTGCGTCACGTGGGTGCGGTAGCCCGGCCAAAGGCCACCGTGCCCGAACGTGGCGCCGTCGTCGTACACGAACAGGCCGAATCCGTAGTGCCAGTCCGGCGTTTCGGGATTGCGCCAGCCCGACTCGAGCATCGTGGCGAGGCTTTCCGGCTTGACGATCCGGCCTTCGGTGAGGGCGCCGTAGAACTTCACGAGCATGGTCGGGTTGGTCGTGAGGCCGCCGCCGGTCCACTCGGAGGACGGATCGATCTTCATGGTGCCGTCCTTCCTGAGATTACGGGCGCCCCTCATGTAGCCGGTGGTGATGTTCGGAAGCACCGATCGATCCTGCAGACCGATCTCGTCGAGGCCCTGCGGCTCGAGGATGCGCTCTCGGACGAGGTCGTAGTAGGTTCGGCCCGTCGCCGCCTCGATCACGCGCCCAAGCACGAGATAGCCGGCGTCCGTGTAGGCGTAGCCCCGCCCCACCGGGTAGAGCGGCTTGCGGTCGATGAAGCCGATCAACTCCTCCGGTTCGAAACGGATGCCGCCGTGGCGGATGGCGCGAAAGATGGATCCCATGCGGTAACGCGTCGTCGACGGGTAGTCGCCGAGCCCCGCCGAGTGGGAGAGCAGGTGGCGAAGGCGAATCTCGTCGTCATTCGGCAAGCGTTTGTACCAGCGCTCGCCGCCGACCCACTTCGATGCGTGGTCGTTGAGCGACAGGACACCGTCTTCGACCAGGAGCATCGTCAACGCGGCCACGAACGTCTTGCCCGTGCTGCCGCCCGGCATCCGGACCGTGTCGTCGAGGGCGATGTTCGCCTCCCGATCCGCAAGCCCCGTCGCGGCGCTGACGATGCGGCCATCCGGGAAACGCACCGCCGCGCGTAGTCCCGGCATTCTCATCTCGACCCGAGCTTCCTCGAGCAGGGCCGCGAGCTCTGCCGCGTCGAGCGCCCAAGCACTCTGACAGCACGCAAGCAGCGCGATGGACAAGCATTTCCCCATGTCGTTCTCCTGTTGTTTATCCCGGCTCATCGCGATCCCGGACGACCTCGATGTCGAGCCAACCCTTGGCGAGGTCGACGACATCGATGCGCCCAGTAAAGCGCGGGGCCCCGAACCTCAGAGCCTGGCCCGTTACCCCAGTGCCGTCGACCGTGAAGGATAGCGCCGCGTACCGGCCGCGAAGCGTGACCGAACGGTACTCGCCCGTGGCACCCGCCGCCAGTTCGCCGAACGATTCGCCGGCCACTTCGATATCGGCGAAGTCCAGCTTCGACGCATTGTGGATCTGGATCTCGGTCACGGAAGTACAGGCGCTGAGAGCGACAATTACAACCGCGAGCACCAAAAGTCGTGCGGATCGGCGTTTGTCCCGTGGGGCAGCCATGGCGGTGTTGGTGTGCAGGAAAGCCGCTAGGCTCGTCGCGGTCCACGGGACTCGCAATCGGTTTCGCCCGGGTGCCGTTATTCGAAGTCCCGCAGTACCGTCTGACGACACCGGACCACGCCATCCGGAATCCGCGCGGGTGACGGCGTACCCTAGCAGCACGATAGCGTCGACCCTACGGAGTCAATCGTTCGGCCAGTTCCGGATGCCCGTAGAAGCGCGCCCAGCCCGCCGGCGTGCCGTGGTACAGATCGTCCTGGATCGACGCGTCCGCACCGCCCTTTCTTAGCCGCCCGATGACCTCATCGAGACCGTCCGCGGCCGCCAAATGGAGGGCGGTCACACCTTTGGCATGGCCACCCAGCCAGCCGGTCGCGTTGGGATCGGCGCCTTGATTCAGCAGCCAGTCCACCATCTCGATGCGGTTGCGGAAGGTCGCCCGGAGTAGCGGCGTCGTTTCGTACGCCCGACCCTCGATCCGGGCACCCTTGGCAACGAGCAACCGGGCCGCTTCCAAGTGGCCGTTCGTGGCGGCCAGGATGAGCGCTTCGTCGAGGACCTCCTGGGCATCGTCGCTAGACTCCCAAGGGAACCAGCCGTAGTTCGGACGGTAATACGCCCGTTTCGCCTTCGCGGCGTCGGTCAGTGCGCCATTCGCGTCGAACGCGTCTTCGATGGCGTCCAGGTCGTTCAGCCCCGCTGCTACGCGCAGGTTGTACGGTGCCCGATCCGCCGCAGCGATAACGGCGGCGACATCCGGCCAGCCCCAGATGATCGCGTGCAGCAACGCGGTTCCGCCGGACAGCATGGTCTCGATGCGGGGGTCGGCCCCCCGTTCGAGCAGCAGTTCGGCCATCTCGGCGGAGCCCACGCTGTGCAGCGCGGATTTCTGGGTCGACGCCACCGCGTTGACGAGTTCCGGCTCGGCATCCAAGTGTCCCGCAACCGCGTCGAGGTCGGCACCCTCGACCGCGTGGAAGAAATCGATCGAACGTTCTTCGACTCTCCCGGCGCGCACATCCCGTAGGCGGGTCTCCATCTCGCCCCAGTTTTCGAAGCCGTGTTCGATCGCGCTGACTTCCAGCGCCTCCACGAGGGACCCGCGGGCCGGATCGAGATCGGCAAAGCGAGGAATCCGTTCAAACCGGCCACGCGCCTCCGCGAAACCCTCGGCCGCTTCCTCGGCGAGCTTGGCCAGGTAGGGCGTGTGGAACGCGATCTCGTGGCTATAGAGGCGGAAAGGCACTCGAACTCCACCGCGACCCCGCGACCCGGCAGACGTACCGGGTTCCCACGTGGGCGGTCGACGAAGTCTCACACAAATTGCCGGCCAACTCCTACGCTGGATTGGGCAATCGCCCGTATCGCCACCAGGCCCCCGACGGGACAATCAACGGCGTGTGTGGCAAGCGACGAGTTGCGCGCCGTTGACCATTCCCGTCGCGGTAACGACGAATTCGTGTATGGTAAGACGACTTCAAAACCACCCGCGTCACGACGGTTGCCGACGCTCGCGCTACCTAACGCGCAAACCGTCTTGATCAACGCAGGGAGTAGTAGTCATGGGTTTAGAGGCAGTCGCTCTAGGCATCACGCAGATCACCGCAGTCGTCGCAATGGGCGTGTTCCTTTGGCAGGTCTTCAACCGGCGGTTCGAAGGGGTCGATGCACGTTTCGATCAGGTCGACGCCCGGTTCGACAAGCTTGAGGCGAAGGTCGAAGACCTGGCCAAGGACCACCAGAGCCTGGCGCGGGAACTGTCGGAGTTCCGTGGCGAGATGCGCGGGCGCCTGGACGCCTTGCCGAAAGCGCCCGTCGAGTAACCAAACCCAAGGAGTAGTAGTCATGGGTTTAGAGGCAGTCGCTCTAGGCATCACGCAGATCACCGGATTCGTCGCGATGGGCGTGTTCCTTTGGCAGGTCTTCAACCGGCGGTTCGAAGGGGTCGATGCTCGCTTCGACAAGGTCGACGCCAGGTTCGACAAGGTCGTGGCCGACATGGACGCGAGATTCGAACGGGTCGACACAAGGTTCGACAAGCTCGAAGCGAAGGTCGAGGACCTGGCCAAGGACCACCAAAGCCTGGCGCGGGAACTGTCGGAGTTCCGTGGCGAGATGCGCGGGCGTCTGGATGCGTTGCCGAACGCGCCTGTCGAGTGACCGGCTAGGTCAGCCGTTCGATCCAGCGATCCGCTTCTTCGACACCTTCGGCGATGTCCACAGTCGCGTAGAGTTCCCTGGCCTCGCGCCACAGTGCCAGCGCTTCTTTGCGCTCGCCGAGATCCGCCTTGAGGATCGCCATCGGTCGCACGGCGTTGGCGATATCGAGTGTCGGTGCCGCCTTGCTGCGGTACAGGTCCAGTGCCTCGTCGTAGCAACCCTTGGCCTCTGCCCGACGCTTGGCATTCCGATGCACGTCGCCCAAGTGTCTAACCGAGTGGGCGATCTGCAGGGCATCGCCGCAATCCCGTGCCGCGGCTACCGCCTCCGTGTAGCAGGCCAGCTTGGCTTCGGCATCCTCGACGACATGGCCGAGCTTGCCGAGGGCCATGGACAACTCGCGCTTGGCGCCCACGTCACGGCAGATTGCCACGGCTTTCTCGAGGTCCGCGTGCACGCTTGCGATGACGCGTTGCAGATCCTCCTCGGAGTCGGGCCGCTGCTGGAACGCGCGGTAGCGAGTACGCCAGGCGCGATCCATCAGATCCTGGGCTTCTTTGACGGAGGGTTCGGCCATGGCAGATCAACAAGCGTCGGGACCTAGAAGCGTACTTGAGCGCGTCTCGCCGTAACAGTTGAGCCGATTCCGTGGATCGGTGGATTACAGCCTGCCCCGCACCTCGAAGCCGATGATTCTCCCTTCCTTCAACGGCGAGTACGTCGAGTCCACGAGCCCGGTCAGGTCGAAGTCGCTGCGTCGCAGGACTTCGTTGAGGAGGTTCCTGCCGTACAGCGTGAACGTCAGTGAATCGGACGGCGAGAAGGCGATGCTCGCATCCAGGATGTCGCCGCCGTCCAGTACGCCGGAGTTGTCCACCGAGATTTCGCTGTCGTCGCGATGGGCGAGCGCGAGGCGGACGGACAGCCGGCCGAGCCCCGCGAACCGGCGGGCATACCGCGCGTCCAGACCGTAGGTGAGGTTGGCGAGACGAGGCAGGTCCAGGTCTTCGTCGCCGACCGTGGTGCCGTCCCGGTTCAGGTCGTAGCGCACGGCGTCGTACGCACCGTCCGCGTAGCCGATGAACGCGCCCAAGGTCCAGGCGTCGCCCAGCACAGCGACCGCATCCGCTTCGACGCC
The DNA here is from genome assembly GCA_026706425.1 of Gammaproteobacteria bacterium. Classification (GTDB taxonomy): domain Bacteria; phylum Pseudomonadota; class Gammaproteobacteria; order Pseudomonadales; family Azotimanducaceae; genus VXYL01. The sequence goes on along the minus strand of JAPOYW010000161.1, from coordinate 9,748 downwards.
CGCGATGGTCGCGTCGGCGGTGTTGGCCGTGATCTGCACGCCGCCGGTCGCCACGTCGGCGCGGGTGACCTGGCGCTGCAGTCCGTAGAGGCGGTTGTGGAACGCGGCGAGGTTCAGACGCACGCTGCCCTCGGCGAACTCCGACTTCATACCCACCTCGAAGGAGTCCTGCTCCTCCTCGTCGAAGGGTCCCGGGGGCGCGACCGGCGAGGTGTTGCGCAGGTTGTAGCCGCCGCTCCGGAAACCCTTGGTGTATTGCCCGTAGAGCAGCGTCCGCCGATCCGGCCAAACCTGCAGGGCGACCTTGGGGGTGACGTTGCGCCACGAGTCTCCATCCACAAAGTCGTACTCGCAGCGGTGTGTCACCGCATCGCAAACGGACTTGCCCGGGGTGGCAACTTCGACGTCCTTCTCCTCGAACGTGCGCCGCGCCCCCAGCGTCAGCGTCCAACGCTCGCCAAGGTCGATGTCGTTGTTCAGGAACACGCCGCCGGTGACGTGCTCCAAGTCGCCGCCGAACGAGGGCCCCCACGTGGCACGTATGACCCGCCGTTCCCGGTAGAGGATGTCCTGGCTGAAGATGTAGACGCCGAGCGTCGCCTCCCAACCCGGGCGCAGCCAGCCCGAATAGCGCAGTTCGTTGCTCACCTGTCGCTGCTCCGTGAACGCGAACAGGTGGAAGACCGGCTCGGTCGTGGCGTCGATGTCGGCCAGCGACTGGTGCCAGACCTCCCGCCAGCCGGCGACGTTGGTGATCCGACCGTCGCCGAGCGCCACCCGCCGGTTCGCTTCGACGACCAGGTGCTGCCACTCGACCTTCGAAAACCCGGTCTCGTCGTTGACGAAGTCGAACCCGCTGAATCGGAAACGGTTCTGGGTCGGCGGCCCGTCACCGTCCGAGTCGCCCCGCTCGTAGATCGCCGTGACGTCCCACTGCGTTGCGGGTCGCCAGGTCACCACCGGTCGGAGCACCCAGGTGGACTCGGCGCCCACCGCACCGCCGCCCGGCGCATCGTTCTCGAACCAGCCGTCGTCGTCCCGATAGCTCGCGGACAACCGCGCACCGAGCCTGCCATCCGCGAACGACGTCTCGACGCTCCCCGCGAGGCGTTTGTCCAAGCCCGTCTCGACGCGGGCGGCGATTTGTGCCGACGTTTCACCGCTCGGGCGCTTCGACCGGAACAGCACGGCGCCGCCGGTGACGTTGCGGCCGAACAGCAGCCCCTGGGGACCGCGCAGGACCTCGACGGCCTCCAGGTCCATCATGTCCATGATGACGCCGTAGCTGACGCCGAGATACACGCCGTCGACGAACACGCCAACGGTGGGGTCGATGGAGGGGATGGAGCCGGCGACGCCGATCCCGCGGATGGAGAAGTTGGCGATGCCCTTGCCGGTGCCGATGCCGTCGAGCGCCACGTTGGGCATGGCGTAGCTCAAGTCCTCGAGATCGGTGACGCGGCGGACCGCGAGTTCGTCGCCGCCGAGCACGCTCATGGCCACCGGCACGTCCTGGGCAGCCTGGGCCTCGCTCTTCTTGGTGGCGGTCGTAACGACGACCTCAAGCAGCCGGCTGTTGTCGGCTTCCGTCGGCGGGTTCTGCGCACTCCAGCCGCGGGCGGCGAACACCAATGCCGCAAAGGAGAGTGACAAAGCGACCGCGCGCTGACACCAATCCAGTTGCAGGCTCACGTGCAGCGGGACGGGCCCGTTCGGCGTCAGTCTGCTCTGCGGAATTCGGGACTGCGCAACCAGTCCGCGGGATACAGCTCCCGGATCTCGTCCATCGCCGCCTGGGACCTCGGGTACTGGCCCTTGTCGTCGGTATCCTCGATCCAGCCGGCCAACGCCTGGCGCATCTCGTCCAGCACGGCGGCGTACTCGGCATCGTCGGCCAGGTTGACCACCTCGTCGGGATCGTTCTCAAGATCGTAGAGCTCTTCCGCCACGCGCGGTCCGTACGGCGCGGCCTGGGCCGGCGTCAGCTTCCCCGCTTCGGCCAATCGGCGGATTTCGAGGAAGCTGCTGTCTTCCTGGTTCCGCGCCAGGGCGACCATCTCCCGGTGGCCCCAGTTGATGAGCGGCCGGTCGAGCAGGAAGTTCTTGATGTAGTGGAAGCGCGGTCCCACCACCGAGCGCACGCGGTCGATCACGTTCGCCGAACGGTCGGTCGAGGTGAACACGTAGTCGCGGTGGTAGTCCGGATCGAAGACGTTCTTCGCGTCCATGAACGCGGGCACGTCGAGGCCGGCGAGCGCCAGCGACGTCGCGGCGATGTCCATCAGGCTGACGAGATCGTCACGGCGCGTGCCCGGTTTCACCACGTCGGTCATCCCGGGCGCCACGACGATGAAGGGAATCCGCAAGCCTTCGTCGTAGTTGAACTCCTTGCTGCGCGGCAGATCGGAACCGTGGTCGGAGTAGAGCATGATGACGGTGTTCTCCCAGAGCCCGTCCTCCTTCAGTTCCGCCACCACCTTGCCGACCTGGTGGTCGGTTCGCAGCATCGAGTTGTAGTGGTTCGCGACGTGCCGCCGCACCTCGGGGATGTCGGGATACTGCGCGGGTACCCGAACCTCCTCCGGACGAACCGGTGTCAATCCGAGGGCTGCGACCTCGGCGTCGATGTTCGCGACCCCCTTGCCGCCCGCCACCTTCCTCTGCCCGAAGAAGGGTCTCGACACGTCGCGCCAGTGCCCGCCGCCCTGCGGGCCCTTGTAGGACGGGATCTCCGTCGGCGTGGGGCCGACCGTGTAGAGCTTCGAGCGGTCGTAGGTGAAGTTGTAGTCGTCCTTGCTGGCGTTGTAGGTCTCGTAGCCTGCCGCCCGGAACAGTTCGGGAACCGTCACCACGCCTTCCGGCAGGTGGATCTGGTTTCCCGGAACCCGCCCCGAGCGATGGTCGTGTACGCCGATCCGGATGGCGTAGCTGCCGGTAATAAACGACGACCGGGTCGGGCTGCAAATCGGCGTCGGCGCATACGCCCGCTCGAAGAGCACGCCTTCCCGAGCCAGCGCGTCGATGTTGGGCGTCTCGACGAGGTCGTTCCCGTAGCTCGAGTACCACGGCGATTGGTCGTCGATGTCGATCCAGAGGACGTTGGGCCTGGTGGTTCGTTCTTCCGCCGCCGCCATGCCCGCCAGCAACGCGAATAGAACGAAGACGGCCACGTGGGGGCGACGGCGCGCCCTTGCGGGCGCGTTGTGGTCGCCCGTCCTCGGGCCGCCAAAGGTCCACCGATGCGGGCCGCCACAAGGGCGACCCCTACGGTTAGCGCGGTTCAAGGCCCCGCTGCCGGCAAATCCAGCGTCAAGCGTTCTCGACGACAAAACCCGCCACATTGCGGTTCTCCCTGCTGAACTCTATGCCGATCAGGTGGATCGGTTCGCCCAAGTGGGCGTACTTGTCAGCATAGCCCCTCTCGCGCAACTGCGATATGGCCGAACCCTCGCCCGCACGCTCGACCACCTTGAACTCGAACAGGTAGACGTTGGCCTCGAATCGCACCGCCATGTCCACACGCCCTCGGCTGCTACTGTCCTCGACCGTCACATCCAAACCCGTTGCCGCGAAATGCGAGTAGAACACGCTGGCGTAGTAGCCCTCGAAGTTCGCGATGTCGTTGTTGACATGCCACTGGTACGGGATGGCGGCAAACAAAGCCCGGAACAGCGTCTCCAAGCCATCGAAGTCGTTCGCCCCGAGCAGGCGTCGCAGTTCAATTCCCTGCCTAAGCTGCTCGGACGGGTCCGGTACGAGGCTACGCAACAAGCTCCGGTTCAGGCTCTGGCGAACCTCCCGGTTCGGGTAGCCGAGGCGGTACAGCGGCTCGTCGCCGAGGCGCCCCTCTTCCAGGATCGTGAGATAGCCAGTCTGGAACAGGAGAGCCTCGGTGGCGATGTCGCCGACGTCGAACGTGGAAAGGAGTTCCTCCGTACCCATCATTCCGTCAAGCGATGGCGTCGGCACCCGACGGCCCCGGAGCGTATCGATCAGGAACGTCGGTGTACCCGTCTCAAACCAGTAGGCACCGAAACGCCGGTTGCGGAACAAGAGCAGGATGTCGAACGGGTTGTAGACTTTTCTCTCGCCCAGCCAGTGATAGCCGTTGTACCAGTCGCGGACGGCCAACCGGTCGAGACCTTCGAGTTCGGCGGCAAACACAGAGTCGAGGTCTTGGTCGGAGTAGCCGCAGAGCTCCGCGTAGTCCGGGTCGATGGTAATGTCGACTAGGTTGTTCAACCCCGAGAACAGACTGACCTTCGAGAACTTGCTGACGCCGGTGAAGAACGTGAGCTTGATGTCGGCATCGGCGGCCTTGACCACCGAATACAGGTTGCCAAGATAGTCTCGATTCGCCCTCGCCACCTCCGGCGTTCCCAACGCATCCAAAATCGGCTTGTCGTACTCGTCGACCAGTACCACGACCCGCTGCCCGACGAGGCGGTGCAGTTCCGCGACCAAGTTGGCGAACCGCTCCGGCCCGGTTTCGTACCGCGCCTCCACGCCCGTACGCCGTTCCATTCCATCCAACTGCGCCATGACACTCGAGTGGAGTTGGCCGGGGTCGTTGAAACTTCCAAGGCCGAAATCCAAGCGCACCACCGGATAGCGAACGGACCAGTCCCAATCGCTGTGGACATCCAATCCACGGAAAAGGGGCTCGTTACCTTCGAAGAGTTCCTTCAGCGTGTCCACGAAGAGGCTCTTGCCGAAGCGTCGCGGACGGGAAAGGAAGTAGTGTTTGCCCTCCTCGACGAGTTTCGCCGCGAAGGCGGTCTTGTCGACGTAGTAGTGGTGCTCGTCGCGGATCTCGCGGAAGGTCTGGATGCCTATTGGGAGTTTCCGTTTCATAGTGGCAACCGTGCGCCAGCCCTAGGCCTGAGGACCGCATTTGGAAGATCGCGTTCGGATTCTAACTCACGCTCCTCACGCGACCCTCCACGCCTCGCAGGGGCGGGGTTGTCCCGGGCTTGTCCCCGCCCATTCGCTAGAGATCAGATGGCTTGACGCCCGTCTGTCGGCCAATGCGGGCCAGCATCCTCGGGCCAAGTTCCTCGCCGTCGCCGAAGGCAAACACGACCGTGCGGTCGCCCTTGATCAATTTGCGGTAGGAACCCCGGGTACCTTTCTTTACCGTCCATCCCTTGCGGCGAAGGACGGTCAACACCTTGCGCGCCTTGACGCTCGGCCAAGCTACGCTGCCGCGTCGATGCCTACCGGGTAAAACGTCGTGGCCTCCGACAGGCGTTCTTCCATCATCTCGGCCAGGATCCGCAGAGCCAAGGCCTGCACGCGAGCCATCGCCTCCTCCCGAGTCTCGCCGTACATCATCACGCCCGGAAGCTCTTGGATCTCGGCAATCCATCGCCCGTCGACCTCCTCTTCGGTTTCAATTCGATAGACCTTCATGATTCACCTCCGGGAGAACAACCTCGTCGGAACGTTGAGGAACTATGTATATGGACGCGCCAAGCTGTCAACAAATTCGATCATGCGGGACGGGTGACCGTGGGCCCTTCGGGCGCGTTTGGGTCGCCCTACGCGGGTCTTGGAGTTCGCGGTTCCGTCTCGAACAACGCCGCCAACTGCTCCGTCATCGCACCCCCCAACTGCTCCGCATCCGTGATCGTCACCGCACGCCGGTAGTGGTGCGTGACATCGTGGCCGATGCCGATGGCGATCAGTTCCACCGGCGATTGGTTCTCGATCGTCTCGATAGCGTACTTCAGATGCGCTTCGAGGTAGCTGCTCGGGTTGACCAGAAGCGTCGAGTTGTCCACCGGCAGACCGTCGGAGATCACCATCAGCACCTTGCGCTGTTCGTGTCGAACCACCAGGCGGTTGTGCGCCCAGATGAGCGCCTCGCCGTCGATGTTCTCCTTTAGGAGTTCCTCGCGCATCATCAGCCCGAGATTGCGCCGTGAATGCCGCCAGGGATCGTCGGCGGACTTGTAGATGATGTGCCGCAGGTCGTTCAGACGCCCGGGGTTCGTCGGCTTGCCGGCGTTGATCCACTCCTCCCGGGACTGCCCGCCGCGCCACGCTCGCGTCGTGAACCCGAGGATCTCGACCCGCACCGAGCAGCGCTCCAGTGTTCTGCCCAAGATGTCCCCGCACACCGCCGCGATGGTGATGGACCGGCCACGCATGGAGCCCGAGCTGTCGATCAGCATCGTCACCACCGTGTCCCGGAACTCGGTCTGCTTCTCCTGCTTGAAGGCGAGCGGGCTCATCGGGTCGACGACGATTTGGGGCAGCCGCGACGTGTCGAGGATTCCCTCGTCGAGGTCGAACTCCCAGGACCGGTTCTGCTTGGCGAGAAGCCGGCGCTGCAGTCGGTTGGCGAGCTTCGAGGTGGCATGTTGGAGCGACACCAACTGCTGATCGAGCATTTGCCGGAGTCGGACGAGTTCGTCCGGCTCGCAGAGGTCCTCGGCCTTGATCACCTCGTCGAACTCGTCGGTGTAGGCCGAGTAGTCCTTGTCCACGCGGATCCGGCCCAACTCGTCGGGGCTGAAGTTCGGCGTGTCTTCCGGCTCGGCCTCGGCCCCAAGCTCCGACAGGTCCATGTCGGCGTCCATCTCGACCATGGTCGCCTCGCCGTCGCCGTCTTCATCGCCTAGCGAATCCTCGTCGAGCGCGACATCCTCCGGCGCGTACTCCGCCTCGGGATCGGCCCCGTCCTCCATGGACTCGACCTCCTGGTCGCTGTCGTTGTACTCCGGCTGATCGTCGAGGTCCGCCCCGAACCCTAGGTCCTGAAGAATCGACCGGCAGCCCCGCGCGAATTCCCTCTGGTCCAGCACGAAGTCGGAAAGCGCCTCGATGTGATCGCCGGCCCGCTCCTCCACGAAGTCGCGCCAGAACCGCACGACGTTCTCCGCCGACGGCGGCAATTCCCGCCCCGTCAGACGCTGGCGGACGATCAGACCCACCGCAACGGACAGCGGCGCTTCCGTCTCGGCGGTGACGGTATCGAACGCCGCCTGCTTGCAGACGGCTTCAAGCGACGCTTCCAGGTTCTTGGCGACGCCTTCCATGCGCAGCGAACCGATGGACGCGACCCGGGCATCCTCCACCCACTCGAACATCTCCTGGGCCGGCCCGGCACGGGGCACGTTGCGGCGATGCACGGCCTCGTCGTGGTAGCGAAGCTTCAGCGCGAACTCGTCGCCGACGCCGCGCAGGGCATTCAGTTCCTCTTCGCTGCAACCCAAGTTCGGCAGCGGCACGTGGATGTTGTTGCCGCGCACGCCCGCAGCCCCCTTGCCGAAGGTGACGTCGAGCTCCTCGTTCTCGGCAAGCGCGCGTAGCGTCGCGCTGGTCGCCCGCTTGTAGACCTCAAGCGGTTCGTCGTGTTCTGTCATGCGATCTCAGACCTTGATGCGTGCTGTTCGGGCAGCGCAGCCAAAGTACTCGCCCATGCAGCGCGCGAACCATAGCCGTTAGCGGGGTGTACGACAAACTCTTGGCAGGCGTGAACTGCTCAATCGGATCCGGCAACGGTTTCAATCAACGGGATCGTTGCACCGGCCGCCGACGCCAACGCTTGGTCCAAGGTGGCCAGGTGCGCATCGGAACTCAGGGCCAACTCCAGGTAGAGGGCGTCGTAGAGCGACATTCCGTGTGCCCGGGCCAGCGAAAATGCCGTCTCGACATCCGGTGCCGCATCCGGTCGGACGGGCAGTTCTCGGACGCGGCGCAGGCAGTCATCGACCTCGTCTGGACCTAACCGCCGCCGGCGTTCCGCCGCCAGCAACGCGCTTCGCACCTCGACATGCCAGACGTGCGGAACCAGCGCCTCTTCCGTCTCTAGCCGCGACGGTCTTGCCGTGGCGCGTAATGGCCACCGTCTCCCCGTACTCGACTGCCCGCAGCAGCTCCGCCAAGTGAGCTTTTGCGTCGGTTGCCGCAACCTCGCGCATACCAGACTCCAACTGGTTATTTTGACCAGATGGACTGCCACAGACGACTGACGTCCACCTGACGCACCCCCGATCGAGCCCGATCGAGCCCCGAGGGCGATCCCTAGGCAGTCGAGGCCAAGCGCTTGGAGTTCCCGACCCCGTGCCATCCGGCGGCGAGGCACTGCCGGTTCGGGGCGAACACCTCGTCAAGGGTGCCCGCGACCATCAGGTTCTCGGTCCAGGATTCGAGATCGGGGGCCGATGCCCGATCCACGCGTTCGTCCGTTGCGGGCGGCAGGGGACCGAAACGCTCCCGAAGCAACAGCAGCAGGAGATCCCGTAGCATCTCGCGACCACCCTCGTCGCGGGCCTGTTGGAGGATTCTTCGCAGCCAGAGCCGCCGCCGCAACTCGAACCCGTCCTCGCCGCCGGCCCTGCAGATGATTCGCCATACGACCATGCGGTTCTTCATTGCCGTTCCCCGGTAGCGAATGGCGACCCTACCGGACTCATCGATCTCCGGCGGAGCCGCGCCGGCGGTTCGGGGCGAACACCTCGTCGAGGGTGCCCGCGTCGAGCAGGTTCTCGGCCCAGGACTGGAGATCGGGCGACGACGCCCGGTCCACGCGCGCGGCCGCTTCGGGCGGCCTGCCGCCGAAGCGCCGCCGCAGCTGTCGCTGAAGCAACGTCCGCTCCCCCTCCGCGCGACCCTCCGCGCGGCCCCGGCTCAGGCCCTGCTGCATGCTTTCCTCGCGTGCCGTCTGGAACATTCCTGCCATGGTCGTGCCCTCCTGTGGGTACAGCTCCCGGTAGCGCCGGCGCTCATTGTCGTCGAGATCGGCTAGGTGTCGATGAAGTCGAGGTACTTCTCCCGCCTGCCGGGGTCGGACTCCAGCTCGAACAGGCCGCGCACCGACGCCGCGTACGTTGGGATCCGGCGCGCCTGGTAGCCGCCCATGTTCGGCAGGTTGACCCGCGCCACGAGGTTTCGGCTGTCCATCCAGTCCTCGCCGGGCATCTCCGCGAGCTTGCACGCGACGTACTCGAAGGTCAGGTAGGCGCGGCGCTCGGTGCCGAGGGCGAGCGACGCGGGCGCCCGGCCGGCGTTGCGCAGGAAGATCACCACCGGCACCACGCGGTCGGTCTTCAGCATGGCGGCGAGGTCCAGGCAGTAGTGCGCCAGCCGGTGCGGGGAGAACCGGTACCGGTCGGACTCCTCCTCTAGGGCGAACACGACCGCCGCGCGGCGGCCGTCGGCCCACTCCACCCGCATCGGGGTGTCGAGCGCCCGGAACCGGCCCCCCAGGCGCTCCTTCAGCAGCTCCTGGCGCACCGGGTCGAATCTCGCCTCGTCGTCGGGTTCCGGCGCCTCGCCGGGCGCGAAGAACTCGAGCGCCTGACGCGGGTACTCGACGATGAGGTTCTTGAAGTTCTGGTCGTGGCTGACGGCGTCCGCCATGTCCGCGCCCCGGTGTTGCATCGAGTGAATGATCGGCCAGACGCCCGGTCGGGCGCTGTGGTGGATGTCTGCAATGCGTGTCAGCGATCGTGAGAAATCGACGTAGGAGATCTCGGGCGGTTTCGCGACCGGAGACCGGGCGGCAAGGACGTCAGGCGGACAGGGTCAGGGCGGACATAAGCGGATGCGGCGGGCCAAAGCCGCCACCCATGGACGGTCCCACGTCGAGAGGCGGGTTCGCCCATTGGGCCAGGGCAGCCCGAAATCGTAGGGGCGACGCTTGCCGTCGCCCGTCACAAACGCTCCGGTTTCCTCGGCGCCGGGACGGGCCGGGTGGCCGAGGGTGGTTGCCCTCCCCCGGCTCCCGCAGATCCGGACG
>JAPOYW010000047.1 GCA_026706425.1 Gammaproteobacteria bacterium | reverse complement strand
GTCGAACGTGCCGCCGAGAATCGCCTTCACACCGCCGTCAGCCCTTCAGCTTCGCGATCAGCCGGCGAATCTCGACCAGGCGTTCCCTGGGCGACTGCATCTGAAGCAGGCTTTGCCGGGTCTCGGCCTCCAGCGGAAGCAGCTCCGCCAACCGCCAACTGACCGAGCGGGCATCGTCGTAGTCGACGTCGAGATCGAGTTTCTCGATCATCGGGTGCTTGACGAGTATCCGAAGCGTATCGACAAGCGAGGAAAACTCCTCGCCCAACTGGCCGCGCGGCTCCTCGGCAAGGAACTCGACCTCCGCCATCACCAGGTGATCGGGCGCTTCCCACGATCGCACGATGCGGAACTTCCCGTCGCCCTCGCAGACAACGCCCAGCAGGCCGTTGGCGAGGTGGCTGAAGTCGACGATGCGGGCGTAGGTGCCGATGTTGAACAACGACGGCGGACCCGACCCGACGAAGGTCTCGGTCCCTTCCCGGATCAGGACCACGCCGAAACCCGTATGCGTTTTCAGGCATCGTCCAACCAAATCGAGATAGCGGGGTTCGAAGATCTGCAGGGGTAGCCGCCCGCCCGTGAACAGCACGTGGCCCAGCGGAAACAGCGGAATCTCTTGGTGGTCGGGCATCGCTCCAACCATATCACCTCCAACTTCCAAAATAGGGCTGCGATACCCAACGGGGCGTCGCCCCCGTAGACTTCCGGCGTGGAAACCTCCGTCGGCCTCCTGCAGATCGTCGTCCTGGCGCTCATCCAGGGGATCACCGAATTCCTGCCGGTCTCGAGTTCCGCGCATCTGATTCTTCCCGCCGCGCTAACGGATTGGCCCGACCAAGGTCTCGCGTTCGACGTGGCGGTCCATTTCGGCACCGTGGTCGCCGTAGCCGCCTATTTCCGTCGCGACCTCGCGGGGTTCGTACGCAGCGGCGCATCGTTGGCAACGCACGGCCGATGGGACGACAACCTTGATCTGTTGGCGAAAATCGGCGTCGCCACCGTCCCCGTCGTCGTCGTCGGGTTTCTGTTCAAGTCCCATATCGAGTCGCACCTGAGGTCGACAACCGTCATCGCGACGGCAACGATCGCTTTCGGCGTCGCGCTGTGGCTTGCCGACCGGCACCGCGGCGAGGGCACCACCCCAAGCTACCTGCAGGCGGCGCTCATCGGCCTCGCCCAGGCCATCGCGCTCGTTCCAGGCACGTCGAGATCCGGAATCACCATCGCGGCCGCCCTGGCGCTCGGCCTGACCCGTCGCGCCGCCGCGCGGTTCTCGTTCCTGCTGTCGGTTCCGGCGATCGTCGGGGCCGCGATCTACACGGCGCTGGATGCCGGCCCGGACACGCCGGTGCCGTGGCTCGACTTAGGTCTGGGGTTCGTCCTCGCCGGCGCAAGCGCCTTCGCCTGCATCGCGATTTTCATCCGCTTCGTGGAACGCATCGGCATGACGCCTTTCGTGATCTACCGGGTCGCGCTGGGCGTCGCACTCCTGGCTCTGGCCTAGTGTGCGGTCTCCGAATTAGGGTGACGAATCGAACGGCGTTGACGCTTGGACGACGGCCGGCAAATGGAGGATGTGCCGTCCTATAAACAAGCACTTAGGCTGTTTTCGCGTAGGCGGTGCATTGTGACCATATGTCACGCCAAATCCGAGACGGCACACTAGCGAGTGCCGACGCAGGATCCGCGCGACGCGACAAGCGCGTCCGCTACGCGCCCGCCAATCGATCCTCTACTTTGCTTTCACGCGCGTCGTACTCGTCGCCCACGATCCTCCGGTCGATCTGGATGAACTCGACGGGCGCACCATCGACCTCCACCATGGCCACGACGATGCCGGGTGTCCCTCGACGCCGTAGGCAACCGAGGATCGTAGATCTCGCCTTTCCGCGTTTCCCCTGAATGCCGAGGTGGTGGTATCTCAACCCGTTCCGGTGCTTCACGATCCGTTTCCCGTCGCGATCCGTTTCCCGTTCCGCCGCAGGAGCATCTTTCGGTCGGATCCGCCCCCGCTCAAACGCCTAGAACGGGATGTCGTCCTCGAAATCATCGGCGTCGGCAGCCGGCTTGGGCGAAGACGGCGGCGGGCTGCGCCGCGGTTGGTCGGTTCCACCGCCTTCCGACGGTCCTCCCCGTCCGGCGTACCCGCCCCCGTCGTCCGGCCCGCCGAAACCTCCGCCTCCGCCACTGCCGCGGCTGTCGAGCATCTGCATTTCGTTGGCGACGACCTCCGTGGTGTAGTGGGTTTGCCCGTCGCGTTCCCAGGACCGCGTCTGCAAGCGCCCTTCGATATAGACCTTCGAGCCTCGGCGCAGGTACTCGCCGGTAATTTCCGCCAGCCGGCCGAAACACACCACGCGATGCCACTCCGTCCGCTCTTGCTGCTCGTTGGTGTTCCGGTCCCGCCACTGTTCCGAGGTCGCAATACTGAAGTTGGTGACCGCGCGTCCTTCCTGCGTATAACGCACGTCCGGATCCCTGCCGAGATTGCCGATCAGAATGGCTTTGTTGACGCCCCGGGCCATGTCCTTCTCCCGAATCCCCGTGAAAGATGCTGAGTGTAAGCCCTTAGCACCGGCAAGCCCTAGCGAATTCAGCCACAACGCGTGTGAGACATTGGCCATGCCGACCACGACGAAGGGTTCTTCGAAGGCAACCCGCTATTGCCCGTAGAGCGCCATCGGCGTAAGTTGTGGTGTTTTATGCCGAGGTGTCCGAACTTGGCAAAGCGACGCGCAAAGTCCAAGAAAAACAGCGCTTTGCCCGATCCTGCGGGCACCGGGAACCAGTACAACGGGGCTGCGGAAACCCTCGGCCTCAGCAACATCGCGGTACGCGGCGCGCGTACGCACAACCTCAAGAACATCGATCTCGACATTCCCCGCGACAAGCTCGTCGTCATCACGGGTCTGTCCGGCTCCGGGAAGTCCTCGCTGGCCTTCGACACCCTCTACGCCGAGGGCCAGCGCCGCTATGTCGAGTCGCTGTCGGCGTACGCCAGACAGTTTCTGTCCATGATGGAAAAACCCGACGTCGACCACATCGAGGGCCTGTCGCCCGCGATCTCCATCGAGCAGAAATCCACTTCCCACAATCCCCGCTCGACGGTGGGCACGATCACCGAGATCTACGACTATCTCCGACTCCTGTTCGCGCGGGTCGGCGAGCCGCGCTGTCCCGAACACGGCCATCCCCTCGATGCGCAGACCGTGAGCCAGATGGTCGACCAGGTCATCGCGGTTCCCGAGGGCTTAAGGATCATGGTCCTGGCACCCGTTATCCGGGACCGCAAGGGCGAGCATCAGCACGTGTTCTCGGAACTCACCGCCAACGGCTTTATCCGGGCTCGGATCGACGGCATCGTCACCGATCTCGACCACCCCCCGGACCTCGACAAGAACAAGAAGCACACCATCGAAGCCGTCGTGGACCGGCTGCGGGTCCGCGGCGATGCCCAACAACGCCTCGCCGAGTCGTTCGAGACCGCGTTGCACCTCGGCGAGGACGTCGCCGTCGTCAGCTTCCTCGATGCCGACGACCGCGAGGATCTGACCTTCAGCGCCCGTTTCGCGTGTCCCGAATGCGGCTACAGCATCAGTGAACTCGAGCCGCGCATGTTCTCCTTCAACAACCCGGCGGGCGCCTGCCCGGCCTGCGACGGTCTGGGCGTCAAGCAATACTTCGATCCCGACCTCGTGGTCGCCGATCCGGACCTCACCCTGGCGGAAGGCGCGATCCGGGGCTGGGACCGGCGCAACGTCTACTACTTCCACATGCTCAAGTCGCTGTCGCGGCACTACGGATTCGATATCGAGGCGCCCTACAAGCGGCTCAAGAAGGCGCACAGTGAGGCGATCCTCTACGGCTCGGGCAACGACCGCATCGACTTCAGCTATATCAACGACCGGGGTGACAAGATCGTCCGCCGACACCGTTTCGAGGGCGTCATTCCCAACATGGAGCGGCGCTACCGGGAGACCGAGTCGAGCATGGTGCGGGAGAGCCTAACCCGCTACCTGACCGTTCGTGCCTGTCCGGCCTGCGACGGTTCCCGCCTCAAGGAGGACTCACGTCACGTCTACATTGAAGGCGCCACGCTTCCGACACTGACCAAGGGATCCGTGGAAACCATCCTCGATCACTTCCGCTCGATGAAGCTCACCGGGCAACGCGGCGAGATCGCCGAGAAGATCGTCAAGGAGATCCAGGCTCGACTGCAGTTCCTCGTGGATGTCGGGCTCAACTACCTGACCCTCGACCGCAGCGCGGAGACGCTTTCCGGGGGAGAGGCCCAGCGCATCCGGCTGGCAAGCCAGATCGGCGCCGGACTGGTCGGCGTCATGTACATCCTGGACGAGCCCTCCATCGGCTTGCACCAGCGCGACAACGCGCGGCTTCTGCGCACACTTACCCATCTAAGGGATCTCGGCAATACCGTCCTGGTCGTCGAGCACGACGAGGAGGCAATCCGGACCGCCGACCACGTCCTCGACATCGGCCCCGGGGCCGGGGTGCATGGCGGCGAAATCGTCGTCGCCGGACCGCTTACCGATGTCCTCGAATGCGAACAATCCATCACCGGCGAGTACCTGGCCGGCAAGCGCGCCATCCCGCTGCCGCCGGTTCGAACGCCTCGTGACGAGTCGCGGGTATTGACGCTGGTCAAGGCAAGCGGCAACAACCTGCGCGATGTAACCGTGGAGTTCCCGGTCGGGTTGCTGACCTGCGTCACCGGCGTGTCCGGCTCAGGGAAGTCGACGTTGGTCAACCACACCCTCTACCCGATCACCGCCCGGACCCTGAACGGCGCCGTCAGCATCACGGCCCAGCCCTATGCCGACATCGAGGGCCTCGACAACCTCGACAAGGTGGTGGACATCGACCAAAGCCCCATCGGCCGGACGCCCCGTTCCAACCCGGCCACCTACACCGGGGTGTTCACGCCGATTCGCGAACTGTTCGCCCAGACCCAGGAGTCCCGCGCCCGGGGCTACCGGCCCGGCCGTTTCAGCTTCAACGTCCGGGGCGGTCGCTGCGAAGCCTGCCAGGGCGACGGCGTCATCAAGGTGGAAATGCACTTCCTCCCCGACATCTACGTGCCCTGCGACGTCTGCAAGGGCAAGCGCTACAACCGCGAAACACTCGAGGTGCGCTACAAGGGCAAGAACATCCACGAAGTGCTCGACATGACCATCGAGGAGGCGCACGAGTTCTTCGACGCCGTGCCCATGCTCAAGCGCAAATTGGACACCCTCGTGGACGTAGGGCTGTCCTACGTGCGGCTCGGGCAAAGCGCCACCACCCTATCCGGCGGCGAAGCGCAACGGGTCAAGTTGTCCCGGGAACTCTCCAAGCGAAGTACCGGCAAGACGCTCTACATCCTCGACGAACCCACCACCGGACTGCATTTCCACGACATCTCGCAACTCCTGGACGTGCTCCACCGGCTGCGCGACCAGGGCAACACGGTGGTGGTCATCGAGCACAACCTCGACGTCATCAAGACCGCCGACTGGGTCATCGACCTCGGCCCCGAGGGCGGGGCCGGCGGCGGCGAGTTGATCGCTGCCGGTACGCCGGAAGACGTTGCCAAGGTCTCGGCATCCTACACGGGCCAGTTCCTCGCCAAGGTATTCGACGGGTAGCGCCGAAAAGCCGTAGGCTTCAAACGGTTCAAAAACAGGAGGGGCGTCACACAGCTACGAAGCTGAGGCCGGCTTCGGGTACCGCGCTAGGGGCGACCCTTGCCCTCGCCCGTCGAACCCGCAACGTCGGGGTTTTGGCTAGCCCGTAGGGTGCGCCCGGACGGGACGAGCCCTCCCCCACGGGATGCCCGATGGACCCCGTCAACCCGCGCAGGTGGGGCAGTTCGGATCCTTCGTCAGGGTGAACTTGCGCCATTCCATGCGTTTGGCGTCAAGGTGCAACACGTATCCCGCCAGGCTCTCCCCGATACCCGTCACGACCTTCACGGCCTCCATGGCCTGCACGCTCCCGATGATGCCCACTAGCGGCGCGGCCACGCCGTTCTCCGCGCAGTTCAGTGCCTCGTCGCCCGCGTCGCCGTAGAGGCATCGGTAGCAGGGCGCATCCGCGCGCCGCGGATCGATGACGGTCACCTGCCCTTCCAGGCGAATAGCGGCGCCGGACACCAATGGCGTCTTCGCCATGACGCAGGCTTCGTTGATGGCGTAGCGCGCTCGGAAGTTGTCGGTTCCGTCGAGGACGACATCCGCTTCGGCAACCGCCGCAGCCAGCGCGGCGCCTTCCAATCCGGATGCGAACTGCTGGACCCGGGTGTCCGGGTTGAGGGCGGCGATGCGTTCAGCGGCCGACACGACCTTCGCGTGGCCGAGGGACTTCTGGCCATGGATGATCTGGCGTTGCAGGTTCGTCACGTCGACCGAGTCGTGGTCCACCAGCATCAACGATCCGACGCCCGTGGCTGCGAGGTAGAGCGCGGCCGGCGATCCCAAACCACCGAGTCCGACGATGAGTGCCGTCGAATCGAGCAGCGCCTGCTGGCCCGCCACGTCGAACTCCGGCAGCATGATCTGCCGGCTGTAGCGAAGCAGTTGGTCGTCGTTCACGTTTCCGCCCCTTATTCCGAAGGCAGTGTGTTTTCGCGTCTTGCCCTGCCCCAACGCCCAACGGTCACCCGCGGTCGTCCTCCATCGTCGCGTCGGCCTTGGATGTCCCGGAACCCGCGTGACGCGAACAACCCCGCAACCGGCGCGCCTTGATCGTGGCCGTGCTCGATGCACAGCCACCCGCCCCGAAGCACGTGGTCGGGTGCCTCCCGAACCAGCCGAGCGATGAAGTCAAGACCGCCGTTTGCCCCGCCGAGCAACGCGCCCCGCGGTTCGAAGCGGAGGTCGCCCCGGTCCAAGTGCGCATCATCGTCGTCGACATATGGCGGATTGCTCACGATCACGTCGAAGCGCCCGGTGAGTCCTTCAAAGACGTCGGCGACCCGGGACTCGACAGCCAAGCCCAAGCGGTCCGCGTTGCGCCGGCACAAGGCGATGCTCGCCGGGTCGATGTCCGTGGCGACGACCCTTGCACCGGGACGCTCGGCGGCCACCGCGAGCGCGATTGCGCCGCAGCCCGTGCCAAGGTCCAGCACGCGAGCACGTTCCCCGATCCGACTCAGCGACGCGGCGACGAGCGTCTCGGTCTCCGGCCGCGGAATGAACACGTCCGGGGTGACCTCGAGATCGAGACCCCAGAAGCCCCGTTCGCGCAGGATGTAGGCAACCGGCTCGCCGGTCTGCCTTCGGGCGACGTTGGCGGCTAGCCGTTCGAAGCTCGCCGGATCCACCACGCGTTCGCCGAACGCATACAAATGACTACGCGGCACACCAAGCGATGCGCTGGCCAGGAGATCGGCTTCGTAGCGCGGCAGCCGTTGGCGTGCGTGCGCCACGCACCCGGCAATGGTCGCTCCGGTGTCAGGCATGTCCCGCCGTGCGCTCCAGGCTTCGCAATTCCTCTGCCTGGTGTTCCTGTACCAGCGGATCGATCACCTGGTCGAGACGGCCCTCGATGATCTCGTCGAGCTTGTAGAGCGTCAGCCCGACACGATGGTCGGTGACCCTTCCCTGGGGGAAGTTGTAGGTGCGTATCCGTTCGGAACGATCCCCACTGCCCACCAGGGTGCGTCGTGTTTCGGCTTCGGCGGCGCGATGTTCGCTGCGGGCCTTGTCGAGCAATTTCGCCTGCAGCAGCGACATTGCGCGGGCGCGGTTCTTGAGCTGAGACCGCTCGTCCTGGCATTCGACCACGATGCCGCTCGGCAAATGGGTGAGCCGAACTGCCGAGTCCGTCTTGTTGACGTGCTGGCCGCCCGCTCCCGAAGCCCGGAACGTATCGACCCGGATGTCGGTCTTGTCGACTTCGAACTGCTCGATGGCATCCTGCTCCGGCAGGACGGCCACCGTGCAGGCCGAGGTGTGAACGCGCCCCTGCGACTCGGTCTCCGGGACTCGTTGTACCCGGTGTGCCCCGGACTCGAACTTCAAGCGACTGTAGACACGCTTGCCTTCGACGCGGGCAATGACCTCCTTGAAGCCGCCGTGTTCGCCGGGCCGTTCGCTCAGCACCCCCACCGTCCAGCCGCACTCCTCGGCATAGCGCGCGTACATGCGGAACAGGTCGCCGGCGAAAATCGCCGCCTCGTCTCCGCCGGTACCGGCACGGACCTCCAGGTAGACGTTGCGTTCATCATCCGGGTCCTGCGGAACCAACAACGCACCGAGTCTCGCCTCGATATCGTGGAGCTTGGTCCGCAATCCGGCACTGTCCTCCCGGGCGAGTTCGCGTATCGCGGCATCATCATCCGACTCGAGCGCCGTCGCCTCATCGAGTTCCGCGCTCGTGCTCCTGAAGTCCCGGTACGCCGCGACGACCGGTTCGAGTTCCGCGAATTCGCGCGAAAATTCCACGTAGCGCTCCCGATCCGCGATCGTCTCGGCATCGGAGAGCAGCACCGATAGTTCCTCGTGGCGTTCCGCGACAGCTGCGAGCTTTGCTTGGATGGAGGGGGACAAAGCCATTTCTATACGACGGGTTGCGGCTTAAGGAATAGGGTGGCCGCTCGTCCGACGCCTGCCCAACGTTGCTATGATCACCGCGCCATGATAGCAAAGTTCCTGTTGATGCGTCCCTCAAGGTGGCCATCTTGTTATCGTAATGTTCTGTTTTTAATACTATTTTCTCCCGCCGTGACGATGGCGGGCTGTGCCACGCTACCCGCCCTCGATGACGGCTTGGCTTCCGACTTCACCTTGCGCGGCAAGATCGGCGTACGCGGCGGCCCCATGAACGACGGTTTCTCCGCATCCTTTTATTGGACCCAGGCGGGAGACAGATACGTGATCGAGCTTTGGGGGCCGCTCGGGCAAGGCCGAACTCGCCTACAAGGTGACGGCGACACCCTCACCATCACCGACGCCTACGGTGCCACCCTCGCCGGCGACGCTCCGGAAAGGCTGATGAGCGAGCAGCTTGGCTGGTCCGCGCCGGTCAGCGTGCTGGGGTACTGGGTGCGCGGACGTCCGGCGCCTGGGCATCCCGCGACGTCGCGGGAACGCGATGCCGAGGGCAACCTCGAACGCTTCTCGCAACTCGGTTGGATGATCGAGCTGTCGAGGTGGCGAGACCGAGAGTCCGTACACCTACCGGGCAAGGTCGTCGCCGTCCGCGAAGGTCGCCGCGTGACGGTGGTTTGCCGGGAGTGGTTGGCCGGCTAGCACGGCCAAGAGGGCCAAGTGAAGCCCCGATAGGCAAAGATCTGGCCGGGGTAGTTCAGCGCGAAAACCGGTCCTCTTCGGCGTTTTCCGGGCGCGACCGGCACCAGCCTGGATCGGCATTGCCTAACGGAGCATCAAGATAACCGTAACATATTGAAAATGTTAATTTTTTTCACGACGGTTCCTAGATGTGGAACCGCCGCCGTCCATGGCGTTTCACACCGGATCCGTCTCGCAAGCGGAGACACAAAAGCGTATCATTCGGTTACAAATCTCGGCATTGTCGCCGGGGCATAGAGGGCATAGATTCAACCACGGGGAGTCAATCATGATGTTCAAGAAAACCCCTCTCGCTACTGCGATCGCGGCGGTAACCGCCGGATCCCTGGCAACCCTGCCAGTCACTGCACAAGCCGCCGACGAGGCGGTAGATGACACCTCTGGCAACGTCGAGGAAGTCGTCGTCACGGGGTCGCGAATCCGTCGCGAAGTGGCAGATACGCCCAACCCGGTCACCATCCTCGACCGCGAGGAACTCGAACTGACGGGCATGGAGAACGTGGCGGACATCCTCCGGCACCAAACCTACAACAGCTTCGGGTCGTACCGGGAAAGGTCGGGCTCCAGCTTCGGCCAGATCGCCTTGATCAGCCTGCGGGGCCTCGGCTCGGACCGGACCGCCGTGCTGATCAACGGTCGCCGCGTGCCCGGCAACCCGTTCACGGGTTCGGCGGCGGTGGATCTGAACTCCATCCCGCTGAGCGCGATCGAACGGATCGAGATCCTCTCCGACTCCGCGTCCGCCGTCTACGGTGCCGATGCGTTGGGTGGCGTGGTCAACGTCATTCTGCGCGACGACTACGAGGGATTCGAGATGGAGATCGGCACCGAGTTCCCGAGCCGGGAGGGCGCGTCGTCCGACCACTTCGAACTGCTTTTCGGTACCAGCGGCACCCGGTCAACGATGTTGTTCACCGGGGAGTGGTGGCGGCGGGAACCGATCTTCGACGGCGACCGGTCGTACAGCGCTGTGCAGGTGAACGATCCCGGCGACGGGACCCTGCCCGACCTCGGCGTGGACACGGTCGGCGTATCGGGCGGCGGCAACACGGCCTTTCATCCGTTCTTCATCGCCGCCTCGTCGCTCGGCGACTGCCCCACCGACGTGTACGCGGGTGTGGTGGAGAATCCGTTCGGCATTCCGGGAACGGCGTGCGGTTTCGGCTACGCCGACATCTCCGCCCAGACCGGGGGTCTCGACCGGACCAGCACGTACCTCAACGCGACCTACGAGTGGACCCCGGATCACAGCTTCTACTTCGAGAACCGGTTTACGCGCATTGCCAGCTTCGGGCGCTACGCGCCGGCGGTCGGGTTCTTCTCGGTACCCGGCGACAGTCCGTACAACCCGTTCGACACGTCGGCCGCTTCGTATCCGAAGCTTGCCGACGGCACGCCCCGGCCGTTCTCCATATTCCACCGCTTCGTGGGACACGGCCCGCGCGACGACGACACCGAGCGCTACGAACTCGACAACGTTCTCGGACTGTCCGGGTCGGTGGCCGACGGCTCGATCAACTACGATGCGTATGCGCGGTACTACCGCTACGCCGCCTCCGAGGAAGGCGAAACCTATATCCTGCAGAGCCAGGTCGAACTGGAGGCCGAACTCGGCGAGTACAACCTGACCGACCCGCTCTCGCAGGAACCCAGCCACTTGGCCGCACTGGGTCGCATGGCCGCGACGCTCTACCGCGACATCCTGACCGAGTACACGGCTGCGGGGGTGTCGATGGACGGTCCCGGCCCCGATCTCCTCGCCGGACCGATCGGATGGGCTGCGGGTTGGGAAACCGCGTCTTCCGACTACATGGACGACTACGACAGCTTCCGCGAGGCAGGCAACGTGCTGGGCTCGGCCGGCAACAGCGCAGCGGGCAGCCGGAGCAGGTGGGCCGGGTTCGCCGAGGTTGCGATTCCCGTTACGGACAGCATGGAGGTGACCGTCGCAGGCCGCTACGACAACTACGACGACTTCGGATCGGCGTTCTCGCCGCAGGTGTCCGCGCGGTTCAGTCCCTGGGACCCACTCACGCTCAGGGCATCCGTCGGCGAGGGCTTCAAGGCACCGAACCTGACCAACCTGTACCAGTCCAGTTCGCAGTCCTTCAACGACCTGCGCGACCTGTACCGCTGCGAGGCGCTCGGCACCGACCCCTGCCCGCAGTTCCAGGTCGAGAACTACACGGGCGGCAATCCGGAACTCGCTGCGGAAACCTCGGAGTCCATCAACCTCGGCTTCATCGTCGAACCCATCCGTGGTCTGACGGTTTCCTTCGACACCTTCCGGGTCAACATCGAGGATGTGGTTCAGCAACTGAGCCTGGCGACGATCAACCGATTGGAGCAAGAGGGCATAGCTCTTCCAGCCGGCGTAACCGTGACGCGCGGTGCGGCCACCGAGCCGGGCGATCCGGGACGCATAATCTCCATCAACAACGTGTTCGCCAATCTCGCCGTGCGCGAGATCACGGGCGTCGACATGCGGTTGCACTACGAAATGGACCTGCCGATCGGGGTGATGGCCCTCGATGTCGAGGCCAACAAGCTGATGGAGTACGAACTGACTGCGGCCCCGACCGAAGACCCCATCGACGTGCTCGACGACGACCTGACTCCGGACCGGCGTGCCACCGTGCGGGTGCGGTGGAGTCGCGACAACATGACGGCCAATCTGACCTGGCGCTTCGTCGGAGCGAATGGCGGCTACTCGTCGTACCACACCACCGATCTCGTCGGCGTGTACCTGACGCCCTGGAACGGCGAGATTTCGGCCGGCGTGCGCAACGTGGCGGACGAGATGCCGCCCGCCCACGACGAGGGCGGCTGGGACGACAACGCGATCAAGCTCTACGACGTCGCCGGCCGGGTGCCGTTCATCAAGTACCGGCACTCCTTCTGAGCGAAGCACCCACAACCCCCCGGGCCCCACCGGCCCGGGGGTTGCTTCCCGCATGGCCGCGATGAACGATCCGGGCGGCGATCTCAACCGAATCTGGGCGACGCCCTTCTACCGGAGCCGCACCGAGTCCGAAAGGGCGGCAAGGCTCCGCGACTACATCCTCGCCAACGAGGGGGAAAGCCGCCGCAAGCTGAACTCGCCGCAGCGCGCCCACCCGGGGGTGTTCGAGAGCGAGTTCAATTTCCTGGACTGGCCGAGCCCCGTGACACAGGAGCTGAAACAGTTTCTCCTCGGTCACCTCGCCGGCGTCGTGCGCAACGCCTCCGGTCTCGACGAGTCGGCCACGGCAAGGCTGCGCATCCACAACCATTGCTGGTTCCACATCACCCGCAACGGCGGGTACTTCCAGCACCACAACCATCCCATGGCGTCGTGGAGCCTCGTCTACTGCGTCGATCCCGGCGATCCGGACCCCCCGAACGAGTTCGAGGCCGGCCATCTGGTCTTTCACGACCCCCGGACGACGGCGAGCATGTATCTCGATCCCGCAAACCAGCGCTGGACCCGGGATTTCTCCTTCGACGCCGTCCGCATGCGAGCGGACGCGGGCGAACTGCTCATCTTCCCTTCCTACGTCCACCACACGGTCGAACCCTACCGCGGCGAGCGACCGAGGATCAGCGTCGCGGCCAACTTCTGGTTCCGGGTGGCGGCGTGACGGATCGCCTGAGCGCGGAACAGTGGAGCGAGTACTGGCGCAAGGGCACGATCACGACCTTTCACGGCCGGTTCGGGCAGAACTACGACGGCAAGGTGCGCGACTACTGGCACGGCATCCTGGATCGGCTGCCAACAAACGCCAGGATCGTGGACCTCGCCACGGGCAATGGCGCCATCGCCCTGATCGCAGCGCAACACGGCCGTCGCCACGGCAAGCAATTGGAGATCACGGCCGTCGACTACGCCGAGATCAACCCGACGGCCCTGTTCTCCAACACGCCGTTCGCCCAGGATCTACGCGGAATCCGTTTCCTCTCGAACACACCCATCGAGGCGACGGGCCTGCCGGACCACGCCTGCGACCTGGCAATGAGCCAGTTCGGCCTCGAGTACGCAGATGCGGATGCAGCCGTGGCCGAAATCGCCCGGCTATTGAAACGCCGAGAGGCCGTATTCGCCGCGATGGTCCACCATGCAGACTCGGCCATCGTGCGGCAGGCCCGGGAAGGCGTTGAACAGATACTCGCCTGCGAGAAGTCCGGCTTGCACGCCGCCATCCGCGACCTGCTGGGGCGTTTGGACAAGCTGGCGGCCCGTGGCAAGGATGCCGCAGACGACGAACGCGCCAAAGCCCTGCGCACGGCCATCAACCGGATATTGGCGGGTCTCAACCAATGGGGACGGCAGTACGGCGACCCGGGCCAGATCGTCTACTACATCGAGAACTCGATGGCCACGTTCAACCCCCGGGTCTCCGGCGGCATGTCACTCGCCGATCGGCTCGCGATGCTGCGCCAGGTGGCGGCGGAAACCGAGGCCTACAAGCAGCGCATGCGCGACCTGACCTCGGCAGCCCTCGACGACGCGGCAATCGTCCATCTCGCCCAGCAAATCCAAGGTGCCGGATTCAGGATCGACGACGATCGCCCCTTCGTATTCGAAGGCACCCACTTCTGCCACGTCCTTTCCGCCACGCGTTGACACTATCGCCGTCGCCGCACAGAATACCGCGCCCCCTCGGAGGCGAAGACGCCCTCCGACGGACTCGCGTTGGGGCGTCGCCAAGCGGTAAGGCACCGGGTTTTGATCCCGGCATTCGCAGGTTCGAATCCTGCCGCCCCAGCCATTGATCAAGCGCCAGCGGCCAAGCGCCGAAGGCGCCGAGAAAGCGCCCGCGGCCAAGCGCCGAAGGCGCCGAAAGAGCGCCCGCGGCCAAGCGCCGAAGGCGCCGAGAAAGCGTGCGCCGACACGCACCCGACCGGAGAGGACATGAGCGAACAGATCGTGCTACGAGCGGAGTTCCGCGAAGAACTGGGCAAGGCCGCCAGCCGTCGACTGCGCCGCTTGTCGGACAAGGTGCCGGGCATTCTCTACGGGGGCGGCGTGGATCCGGTGCACCTGTCGGTCACGCACCGCGATCTCTCGAAAGCCATGCAGGAGGAGGCGTTCTTCTCGCAGATCCTCGAACTCTCGGTCGGCGACAAGGCCCAGGCCTGCGTGCTGCGGGACGTGCAGCGCCATCCGGCGACGGACAGGGTGCAACACATAGACTTTCTTCGGATTCAAGAGAACATGCCCGTCCAGATGCATGTCCCGCTGCACTACCTGAACGAAGATCGGTGCGTCGGCGTCAAACTCGGCGGCGGCCGCATAGCCCACAATCTCATCGAGGTCGAGGTTAGCTGTCTGCCGCGAGACCTTCCGGAGTTCATCGCCGTCGACGTCGCCGACCTGGAGGTGGGCTCGTCGATTCACCTGTCCGATCTCGAATTGCCGGACGGCGTGTCGATCGTCGCCCTCGGCTTAGGAGAGGACCGCGACATTCCCGTGGCTAGCGTGACAGCAAGGCGCGGCGGAGCCCTGGACGAAGTCGAGGTCGACGCCGATGTCGACACCCAAGAAGACGACGCGGACGACGAGTCGCCCGAGGAAGACGCGTCCTGATCGACAGCGTGGGAGTTCGCCGTGGCCATACGCCTGATCGCCGGTCTCGGCAACCCGGGGCTCCGCTACGCACGCACCCGCCACAACATCGGCGCTGTCTGGCTTGAGGCGCTCGCCCGGCGTTTCGGCATCCCCCTAGCCAAGGACCGTAGATCCAAGGGCGCTCTCGGCCGCGGCGAGATGCTCGGGCGCGATGTCCGCCTCCTCCGTCCAGCAACCTACGTCAACCTCTCGGGCGAAGCCGTCACCGCCGTGGCGGGGTTCTACAAGATCCCGCCGGCTGAAATACTGATCGCCTACGATGAAGTCGCGTTCCCGGTCGGCAGGTGCCGATTGAAGGACGGTGGCGGCCACAACGGGCACAACGGCTTGAAGAGCGTGATCGCGGCGCTGGGCAATGACCGGAGTTTCGCCCGGTTGCGGATCGGCGTCGGACATCCCGGCAACGCCGACGAGATGGTGGCCTACCTGACCGGCGTCGCCATGCCATCCCGGGAGCGCGAAGCCGCCACGCAGGCCGCGTGGCTATCCGACGAAGTCCTCCACCTGGTACTCGAAGGAGACTTGCAGCAAGCCATGAACCTGTTCCACGCACCGGCGCCCGGCGAGTAGCCGAATGGGATTCAACTGCGGCATCGTGGGCCTTCCCAACGTTGGCAAGTCGACGCTCTTCAACGCCTTGACCCGGGCGTCCGTCGACGCCGGGAACTTTCCCTTCTGCACCATCGAACCGAATACCGGGGTCGTGCCGGTCCCGGACCCGCGCCTCGACCGCGTCGCCGAGATCGCCAAGCAGGAGCGCGGCGTGCCCAGCGCCATGGAGTTCGTCGACATCGCCGCCCTGGTGGCCGGCCCCGCCGCCGGCGACGGGCTAGGAC
>JAPOYW010000367.1 GCA_026706425.1 Gammaproteobacteria bacterium | reverse complement strand
TTCGTTCAAGCCTTCGAGATAATCCATGACGGTGATTTCTCCAGTCCAGACGCGAATTGCAGCGAGAACGACTGGCTGCTGAACCAGGTCCTGCGGCGGGATTGGGGCTTCCAGGGCAGCGTCGTCACCGATTGGGGCGCCGCCAACGACCGGGTGCGCGGCATCGCGGCGGGCGGCGACCTCGAGATGCCGACCAGCGGCGGCATCAACGACCGGCGCGTCGTCTCGGCGGTGGAGCGCGGCGAACTGGCCGAAGAATACCTGGACCGAAGCGTTGCCCGGGTCGTCGAACTGGTCCTGAAGAGCCGAGCGAGACGTGGACCGGCCGCTCCACCGGATTTCGACGCCCATCATGCACTCGCCCGCAGGGCTGCGGTCGAAGGCACGGTTCTGTTGAAGAACGACGACGACATCCTGCCATTGTCCCTGGCGTCGAGCATCGCGGTCATCGGGGCCTTCGCGAAAACACCCCGGTACCAGGGGACCGGAAGTTCCCGTGTTACGCCCACCCGCCTCGACCGCGCGTTCGATGCGTTGAGCGAGATGGTCGGTGATCCCGGTACGCGCCTAAGCTACGCGGCGGGCTACGATCCCGATCAGAGCGAGCCCGATGTCGGACTGGTCTCCGACGCGGTCGCCGCCGCCGCCGCCGCCGATGTCGCCGTGGTCTTCGCGGGCCTGCCGACGATGTACGAGTCGGAAGGCTTCGACCGCGCCCACATGCGCCTTCCCGATCAGCACAACCGCCTGATCGAGGCGGTCTCGGCGGCGAACGCCAACACGGTCGTGGTGCTTGCCAACGGCGCGCCGGTGGAAATGCCCTGGGTCGATGCCCCGAAGGCGATCCTCGAGGCATACCTCGGGGGACAGGCCGGCGGCGCGGCGGTGGTCGAGGTGCTGTTCGGTCGGTGCAACCCCTGCGGGAAACTCGCCGAGACCTTCCCCCTATGCCAAGCCCACGTGGCCGCCGACCAATGGTTTCCCGGCACTGGCCGACAGGTGCAGTACCGCGAAGGACTCTACGTCGGGTATCGCTATTTCGACAGTTTCAACCGCCCCGTGCTGTATCCGTTCGGCCACGGTCTGAGCTATACGCAGTTCCGATACGGCAACCTTGAAGTCGATCACGACGAAGGCTCCGAGTTTCCCCGCCGGGTGACACTCACACTCACGAACGTCGGCAAGGTCGATGGTGCGGAGATCGTGCAGGTCTACATCCGCCCGACGGGCAGGGCCGGACCCTATCGGCCCGCGCAGGAGCTCAAGGCCTTTCGAAAAGTCCGGCTTTCGGCAGGCGAGAGCCGGGAGCTCCGGATCGAACTCCTGCGCGACGCCTTCGCTTTCTACGACATCAAGCTCGGCGGCTGGGCGGCGCCGTCCGGCGAATACGAGATCCGCATCGGCGCATCCAGCCGCGACATACGTCTGCGTAGCCTCCTGGTCCTCACCGCGTCCGATCCCCCGCGTCCGACGGTCGCGGCCGACGACCGGCCGGTGTTCTGCGACGGCCAACTGACGGTCGGCGACGAGGCCTTCGCGAGCATGCTCGGAAAGCCGGTTCCCGCCTCCGAAGGGCCGCAGCCTTTCCACCTGAACTCCACGTTGTCGGAGATTGCCGCGACGCGCCTCGGCCGCAGCGTCGCCAAGGCCGTGAAAGCCCGGTTCTTCAAACGCATGGGCGGCGGCGATCCGGCCACGAGAAAAATGATCGAGCACCTGGTCGACGAGATGCCGCTGCGGTCGTTGGTCCTGTTCTTCGGGGGGCGGGTCAGCTTCAGAGTCGCCGAAGTCTTCGCCGCCGCGCTGAACGGACGATACCTACGGGCCCTTCGGCTACTCGTCGTCCGTCGGTAGCGAACGCCGGCGGGTTCCGGCGGGTTAATATTGCCCGCTTTGGTCGGCGGGGAACGCAATGGGACGCCTGGACGACAAGGTGGCGGTGATAACGGGGGCCACGAGCGGGATCGGCGAGGCGACGGTCGACGCGTTCTGCGAAGAAGGCGCACGCGTGGTTTTCTGCGGCCGCAATGCGGAACTCGGCAAGGAGGTCGAAGAACGCCAGCCCGAGGGTTCGGCGGTGTTCGTGCAGGCGGACGTCTTGCACGAGACCGACATCGAGCGGGTGATCGACACCGCCGTGGAGAAGTGGGGACGCCTCGACGTCCTCTTCAACAACGCCGGCGGTCCGTCATCCCCGCCCGGCCGCCCGCACGCCTTCAACATCGAGGATGTCGACGAGGAGACTTTCAAGTACTCCCAGTGGTACCTCCTGGGATCCGCGATGGTCGCCACCAAGCACGCTTCGCCGATCATGCGGCGGCAGCACTCGGGGTCGATCATCAACAATTCGTCCAAGGGCGCCCATCAGGCGGAAGTGGCCGCCGACCCCCTCTATTCGGCGGCCAAGGCGGGTCTATCGAACTACACGAAGGCGGCGGCGATGCAGCTCGGTCCCATGGGCATCCGGGTCAACGCCGTCAGCCCCGGTGCCATCGCCACGCCGATCTTCTGGGGCGGCCACACCCACGGCCAGCAGATCAGCGCCGAGCACAAGAAGAACCGGCTTGCGCGGTTCGTGCGCAACGTCAGCGGCGGGGTGCTGCCCCTCAAGGGTCCGGGCGGCGAAGCCTGGGACATCGCCATGGCCTGCGTCTACCTCGGCAGCGACGAGTCCCGCTGGGTCACCGGCATAGATCTCGTCGTCGATGGCGGCATGCTCGCCGTGAAGGGCGACCACGCCGGCCCGTCCGACCGGATGCGCGAGATGTGGAAGACCCGCGACGCATCGCTCCGCGGCGACCCGGACGAATAGTCCGAGCCGCACAATCGTCAACGTTGCGGGTCGACGCCTCGACGGCCTACTCGGCTTCTCGGCTATTCGCCGGGCGCGCGGTAGGTGACGCTTTTGGCGACTGCCTGGTCGATGGTTTCCGGGGTGACGAGCACCGTGATCTTGAGGTCCAAGGCGCCCGCAGCGCCGATCGCCAGCGACAGCGCTGCGGCGGACGTTTCGTCGGGCAGGTCCACGATCAGATAGAGATCGCAATCTCCGAACGCGTAGTACATCGCCTCAAGGGTACCGCCAACCCCCTCGACGGTCTGAGTCAATGCCCGGCGCCGCCCTGAGCCGCCCTCCTTCAACAACCCCCCGAGACCCTCCTGCGTGTAGTTTGCGCGGAGCATGTATTTGGCCATGCAACACTCCTTCGATGCGACACTCGGATGATCCTGCCACCCACGCCCTCAATGCAAGTGCCGTGACACTCATCGGTGAGGCATGGGCGACTCCACCAGGAACTCCAACCGGCGTCGATCCGGATCCGTACCCACCCACCCGAGGGCATTGCGCGTGAAACCCAGTGGCCGAAGCAGGTCGACGGGCCGAACGCCGCCATAGAACCGCAACCGCGAACCCGCCTTCCTGGACTCGCGAAGTTGCAGCAGGAAACGGATGGCCCGGTAGCGGGCGGGCGGCGTGATCCAGGCACCGTCGCCTTCCCGACGCACCCGAAGACCGAGGGTCTCGTAGAACGCCGAGCTGGCGTCCAAGTCCGTGACGTCGAGGCAGTACACCAAGCGCCCAGGCAAGATGTCCTCGTGGTCGCGTTCCCTGGCCTTCCCCGCGAGCGCGGCTTCGAAGGTCGCCCGCTCGTGGGGATGGGTGTTGAAGAAAAGTTCGTGTCCGTCGGGGTCGTGTACCGTGAAGTGG
The DNA here is from genome assembly GCA_026706425.1 of Gammaproteobacteria bacterium. Taxonomy (GTDB): domain Bacteria; phylum Pseudomonadota; class Gammaproteobacteria; order Pseudomonadales; family Azotimanducaceae; genus VXYL01. The sequence goes on along the minus strand of JAPOYW010000367.1, from coordinate 12,132 downwards.
CCGCACTCGTTATCTGGCAACGGTTCCCCCTCCTCGTCCAGCATGAGCGGCTGTTGGTCCGGCATTTCGTTGTACCCCGCGACGACCACGTCGGCGGCGAGAATCTCGTTCATCAGCCGGTGGATGTGCGCGCCCCGGAAGTTGACCAGGTTCCCGCCGAGAAACGTCATGAAGGTCAACGCATCATCGCCATTCGCCAACGAGACGCGCAGTCCCGGCGCGTCCTCGCCCACCGGCGCAAACCCAAGACGGCGGTAGAACCCGACAGTCTCCTTCAGGTGATCCGTCTTCAGGCAGATGTTGTAGAAGCCTAGCGGGCCCACGGACTCCCCCGATCAGGTCAAGAGCCAGGTGTGCAGCAGCGGCGAACATACTTGGCTAGTACCGTCCCAAGCAAGCCGCTAAGATTGTGGGTTTTGCAGAGGGGTCGGCAGGAACTTGGTCGTTATCGGTTTGACCGGTGGAATCGCCTCCGGGAAGTCCACCGCAGCACGCTATCTCGCCGAACAAGGCGTCCACATGATCGACGCCGACAAGCTCGGGCATCGGGTCTACGAAGCCGGCCGGCCGGCGTTCGATCAGGTGGTTGCCGCATTCGGCAAGGACGTGGTCGGCGACGACGGCGAGATCGACCGCCGCGTTCTAGGAGGCAAGGTGTTTGGTTCGCCCGAGCAGTTGAAGCGGCTCACCGATATCGCCTGGCCGGGGATTCTCGCCATGGCGAAAGACGAGATCGACGATGCCAGGACGAACGGTGCGTCGATCGTCGTGCTGGAGGCCGCCGTTCTGCTGGAGGCCGACTGGCAATCGGATGTCGACGAGGTCTGGGTCGTCACGGTCGAACCCCATATGGCCATCGCCCGGGCAACGGCCCGCGACGGGGTCGACGCGGCGGCCGTCCAGGCTCGCGTCGACGCCCAGCTGACCAATGCGGAGCGCTTGGCGCTGGCCGACGTGGTGATCGACAACGGTGGCAGCGAAGCCGAACTGCTCGCCAAGCTCGATGCCGAGTGGCAACGCCTACGCCATGCGTCGTTGGAGGCCGCGTCTTGATCCTCGACCTCCACACCCATTCCATCAAGTCCGACGACGGACGCGCCAAGGTGCAGAACTACTGCCAGTGGATCCGCACTCGGAACATCCCCATCGACGGGTTCGTGTTGACGGAGCACCGTCAGTTCGACTTCGAATCCGACTACAGCGGCCTTGCCCGGGAGCACGGTCTCGTGATCCTGAAGGGGTCGGAGGTGGAGACGGAATACGGCCATGTGCTGGTGTTCGGCGTCACCGAGTCGCTCTACGACGAGTTCGATTTCACCAGCATCGGCCTGACGCTCGAAGAGGTCATAGAACACTGCAACGCCCACGACGCCGTCGCAGTGCCCTGCCATCCCGGACGACCCCGGGTCGGAATGTCGGCACACCTGGCCGAGCACGGCGTTCCGAAGGGCGTGCGCATCGTCGAAATCTACAATGGCGGCAGCCGCGGCGGCGAGGACGCGGTCGCCGCCCAGATGGCCGGTGAACTGGGCTATCTCGGCATCGGCGGCAGCGACTCGCACATCGTCAGCCACATCGGCCGATGTGCCACCGAATTTCCGCATCCGGTGACGACCGAGGCCGAACTGGTCCAGGCGTTGAAGGCCGAGCGGTTCGAGGCGATTCCAAGACAACATTGACAAAGCAATCGACGAGGTAGACGTGGCAGAACAGGAATCAGCAGACGAAGACATCCGGGATTTGCGCGAACGGTTCCTGAACCGGGAGTTCGACGAAGCGACCTTCGAGATCGACGGCTCGCGGTTTGCCGAGTACGCCCAGGTGTGCGGCGAGACCGCGGCCAAGTTCACCGACCCAAGCGACCCGGACTTCCAGGCGCCACCGACCTACGTGTCGACGTTGGTGGGTAGGCGCAACACGCCCCCGGATTTCCCGCCGCTTGGCGGCATGGGCATGGACGCCGGCAAGGCCGTGGAGTGGAAGGCACCGGTGCGCGACGGGGCGACCTTGACGGGACGAAGCCACCTGCACGACATCTACACCAAGACCGGGCGTTCCGGGCGGATGGTGTTCCTGGTCACCCGCATGGAACTGTACGACCAGGACGGCACTCACATCGCCAACGCCGACACCAGGACCGTGATCCGGGAGAGACCTCGTGGCTGACTCCACCGTAAAGACCATCGCCGATGTCGAATTCGGCGGCGAACTGCCGAACTTCGTGCCGGACACCAGCATCGAAGCAACGCGCCGTTTCGGCAAGCACGTCGGCTGGGGCTCGCCCCGTTTCACGGACCACGAAGGCGCCCGCAAGGAGGGTCTGCCCGGCGCCATCGTCCCCGGCGTGATGAGCCAGGGATTCCTCGGCGCGATGATCCACCGCTGGGCACCGGATGCCGAAATCATCGCCATCGACACCGTGTTCCGGGCCCCGGTACAGGTCGACCATCCGCACACCATCACCGGCGTCGTCACCGATATCGACGAGGACGACGGCACCGTGGAGATCGACATCACGGTCGCCAACGAGGCGGGCGAGACGCGGGTATTCGGGACGGCCACGGCGAAGTTGCCGACGTAGCGCTAGCAACCGGGTACGGGTGCGCTGCGTAAGCCATGGCAAGCGTCTTCACCCGGATCATCGCGGGAGAACTACCTGCCCACTTCGTCTGGCAGGACGACCTGTGCGTCGCGTTCTTGTCGATCAATCCGCTCCGTCCGGGTCATACCCTGGTTGTGCCCCGCGCCGAGATCGACCATTGGATCGATCTTGACGACGAAACGCTGACTGCCTTGATGCGCGTGGCGCGCACCATCGCCCGTGCGCAACAGAGGGCCTACCGTCCCAGCAAGGTGGGGATGCTGATCGCCGGGCTGGAGGTGGCGCACGCGCACATCCACGTGAGCCCAATCGACGACCTGCACGACATGGACTTCGCAAACGTCGGCCCGAACCCGGGTGACATGGCTCTAGCGGCGGAGGCGGCACGCATCCGTGCCGCACTTACGAGGTGAGCGAGCTCGCTGCCCTGTTGGCCGCCGACCCGTGATGGGTACCGGCCCGCGACGAAGCTAGCCGGCGCCGTGTGTCCTATTGCGGTTTCCAACGCTTGAGCAGCAGCGAATTGGAAACCACGCAGACGCTCGAAAACGCCATCGCGGCCCCGGCGAGGGTCGGACTCAGATAGCCCAACGCCGCCGCCGGAATGCCGATGACGTTGTAGACAAACGCCCAGAACAGGTTCTGCTTGATCTTGCGGAACGTTGCCCGACTGGCATCCAGCGCTGCCGGGATCAGCGTGGGCGATGGCCGCATCAAGGTGACCCCCGCCGTTTCCATGGCGACATCGGTTCCCGTACCGATCGCAAACCCCACGTCGGCTGCGGCCAACGCCGGGGCGTCGTTGATCCCATCGCCCACCATGGCGACCCGCTCCCCCGCCGCAACCCGTTCCTGAACAAACGCTGCTTTCTCGTCGGGCAGGACCCTGGCATGGGCCTCCTCCACACCGACTTCGGAGGCTAGTCGCCAGACCGCCGACGCGGCATCCCCCGACAGGATGACCGGGCGAACGCCCATGGTCCTGAGACGCTCCACGGCGGCGGGTGCTTCGGGGCGTAGTGCATCCCTACACAACAGTGCCCCGCGAACGCCGTCTTCGTCCGACACCCAAACGACGGTGCCGCCCTCCTTGGAGTCCCAATCGAGGTCTGGCGGAATCCCCTCGCCGGACACGAACTCACGGTTGCCGGCACGGATCTCCATTCCGTCGACGTATCCGCTGACACCCCGGCCGACGTGATTGCGGAAGTCGGTTGCCGGTGGGGGCTCGATGCCACGACCCCGGGCATGGTTGACGACGGCCTTCGCCAGCGGGTGTTCGCTTAGGTCCTGCACGGCCGCCGCCAAGGTAAGAAGCTCGTTCTCGGTGCCACCGAAAACACGTACCTCCGTGACCTGCGGTCTCCCCACCGTCAGCGTTCCCGTCTTGTCGAAGACGACCGTGGACAATGTCGGAGCCCGCTCGAGGGTATCCACGTCCTTAATCAGGATTCCGGCCCGGGCGGCGGCACCGGTACCCGTCATGATCGCGGTTGGCGTGGCAAGGCCGAGCGCACAGGGGCAAGCGATGACGAGCACCGACACCGCCGCGATCAACGATGCTTCGAAGTTGCCGGTAACCGCCAGCCACGCTGCGCACGTCAGGACCGCGATGCCGACGACGACGGGAACGAATACGCGGCTGACCCGGTCCACGAGGCGCTGCACACGGGCCTTGCCGCTTTGCGCGGCCTCCACGAGACGAACGATGCGGGCCAGCGTGCTGTCCTCGCTCAACGCCGTGGTGCGCACCTCCAGGTGGCCGACGGTATTGACAGCGCCACCGGTCACGCCGTCCCCGGCCGCTTTGGCGACCGGCACGCTCTCGCCCGTCAACAACGACTCGTCCACTTCGCTTATCCCGGAGATCACTTCGCCGTCCACAGGGACGCGTTCACCGGGACGGACCACCACGACGTCGCCGACCATGACCCGCGCCGCCGGGACTGCCTCCTCGGACCCGTCGGAACGGCGAACGCTTGCGGTCGGGGGACGCAGGTCCATCAGCTGCCGAATGGCGCTGGTGGTCGCGTTCTTGGCCCGGGACTCCAGGTATTTGCCGAGCAGAACCAACGTGATGATCACGGCGGAAGCTTCGAAATAGAGTTCGCCGTCCGCAGCGGATCCCAGGGTCAACAGCAGGTACCAGCTATAGACGTAGGCCGCCGTCGTGCCCATGACCACCAGTACGTCCATGTTCGCGCCGCCGGTGCGCAACGCGCTGTAGGCGGCGCGATAGAACCGGGCGCCGATCAGGAACTGGATCGGCGTCGTCAGCAACACTTCGCCGGCCGGCATGAGGTGGATCTCGTCGTATCCGAACGACGCGAACACCATGCCGACGACCATCGGCATTGTGAGCACGATTGAGACGATCACGGTGCGGCGTTCGGCGGCTAGGCGATCCTCGCCGGCATCTACGTCGGGTTGTTCGGTTTGCTCCCGCTCCACGACGAGGCGATAGCCCGCCTTGTCGACCCGGCTCGCCAATGCATCCGGTGTCACGCAGCCGGAGGCAGTGGTAACCGTCGCGCGCTCCAGCGCCAGATTGACGTCCGCATCCACGACGCCCGGCTCGCCGAGCAGCACCGTCTCCACCCGAGCCGAACAAGCGGCGCAGGTCATACCCTCGACGGGGAAGGTCTGCCGCTCGGTACGAACGTCGAATCCGGTCCTGGCAACGACTTCGGCGAGCGTCGAGGCATTCGTCGCCGAGCCATCGAAGGATACCGATGCCCGTTCGAGGGCCAGGTTCACATTGGCTTCGACCACACCCGGCGCTTGCACGAGCGCGTCTTCGAGACGCGCCACGCAGGCGCCACAGGTCATTCCCTCGATTGGCAGGTCGAGCGCAGCCATCAGGTGTTCACGAACAGCGCGAGAATCCCCAACCAGATGAGCAATAGGAAATGCCAGTAGAGCGCGCAAAGATCGATGCTTCGTGCCAACGGCGCGGGGTTGTCGTCGGCAGCGGGAAACCGCCGCGCCGCCCGCGCCCAAGCCACTAATCCGCCGAGCAAGTGCACACCGTGGACACCCGTGATGAGATAGAAGAACGCACTCGCGGGATTCGCGTAGGCGTAGTAGCCGAGTCCGAGCATCTGGTTCCACACGACCAGTTGGAGTACCAGAAACACCAACGTCACCGCGCCGGCGGCGAAGAAGGCGAGTTTGGCCGTGCCCGTGTCACGCCGCTTGGACGCCCGCCGCGCCAATTCGAAGGCCAGGCTTGCGAGGCCAAGCACCACCGTGTTGAACCACAACAGCGGAGGCTCCGGCACGGGTACCCAATCGGACGCCTGGCCGGCCAGTTCCACCGGGTCGAGGCGCATGTGGTACGCCGCGAAGAACAGGAAGAACAGGACGCCGACGATCGCGAGAAAGCAAACGAGCGCGACCTTCTGATTCGCCGCCGAGTACGACGCGGTGCGCAGTTCCACGACGTTGCTCTCGTCGGGGATCCATGGCTTCTGAGCCAGCGTCTTGAAGATGTTCATGGCCGCGATTCTACGCCGATCAGCATCCTTGGTTGCTCCGGGAACCTATCGGAGCGGCACGGTGCGTGCGCCCGTTCGAAGAAAGTGGGCACGGACTACGGCATTTCCAAGGGTTGCGCCATGCCATCGTGATAGCGAGTCGCACCCGTCACGAAACCGGACATGCTCAGACGTACGGTCACCGTCGTCGCACCTCGGTTCTCCCAGAACCATCCGTGGATGCCGGCGAACCGGGCGACATAGGTTCCGGCGTCGGAGATGTCCCGGCCCTGGGCGAAACCCTCGGCAACGCCGGGATCTGCGCCCTCCGGTTCGGCGTGGAGGTCGAAGACCACTTCGCCGGTGGCGCTCCAGGCGTACACGAACCCGTCGCCGGCGGCGAGATCGTACTTGAGCTCCACCGACTCGAACGGTGCCAGTTCGAACTCGCGAAAGTCCTGAACGAGACGGGTTTCCGTGCGATGCAAATCCTCGGCAGGACTACCCCCGAGGCCCGTAAGCCCCAGGGCACCGCCGATACCGGTGGGATCGATACCGAACTCCGCAGGCAGAATGAAGGCGAAAAACGCCGCTGTCGCGATCACGAGCGCCGAAGCGGTAGCGAGGAGAACGCGTTTCACGAGTTGAGCATCCAACCTGCCAGTTGGTACTCCGTCAAGACGAAGCCTGCGGTCATCAGGGTCGCGTTCACCCCGAACGCGGAACGTTCGAAACTCGGTTGTCGCCGCCACCAGAGCAGCAGGCCGACGACGCCCACCAAGGCGCTGAATTGGCCGAGTTCCACCCCGACGTTGAAGCTCACCAGATTGGTCACCAGACCGTTGTCCGACAGCGCCAGTTCCTGGACCTTCGTCGCGAGACCGAGGCCGTGGAACAGGCCGAACACGAGAACGGCAACCCGGGTATTCGGCGCGAAACCGAACACCCGCTCGAAACCGCCCATGTTCTCGAACGCCTTGTAGACCACCGACAGTCCGATGATGGCGTCGACGATGTAGGCGTCCACCTTCCACTCGGCCAGCACCCCGGTGAGCAGCGTGACGCTATGCCCGAGGGTGAACAGGGACACGTAGAGCAGGACGTCCTTCAATCGATAGAGAAAGAACACCACGCCAACGAGAAACAGCAGGTGGTCGACGCCCGTCACCATGTGCTTGGCACCGAGATACGTGAACGCCGGGATGGCCGGACCGTCCAGTGCTTCGACGTAGCTGGCGTTGTCCTCGGAGATGGCGTGGCCCAGGGCGGTCGTCGTGGCGATCACCAGGAGCGGCAACAAGGCAACCACCAGCCAAGCTTGGCGCGACCCACGAACCCCCTCCAAGTCGCGGACCGTCACCCCGTTTGGTCCATGGCATGTTCGCGATGCGGCGGACGGAGCCCGAAGGGTCATTCCCCGCCCCGCGCGTACACCTGGTGGCAGGCCAGACAGACGTTGTAGAGGTGTCCCCCGGTTTCGAACAAGGCGGCCGAGTCCTGGGCATCCACCGCCGCCAAGGCTTCCTGTGCCACCCGCGTCATGCCGCGCGAAAACTCGATCCAAGCCTCCGCATCGGTCTCGGGGGCCAGATGTGGCAACAGCAGCAGGTTTCCGCTCTCGGCGAGGACGGCGGCGCTATGCCGAACCTGGTCCCAGGCCTCCTCGGTCGTCGGCGTGAGATCCTGCGTCCCCTCCGCGGTGAGGATCCACCCCGCGGATCCCCAGATGACATCCGCGGCGGGGTCGAGCACCCAGGTCATCGTGTCGTGCAGGTCGCCCACCACCTGGACCGGCAACTCGTCGACGGGCTCCCCTGTACATGAGAGCAGCAAGACGGCAGCCGCGAAGGCACCGATTATCCGACCCGCCATGGTTCGACCCCGGTAGCGAAGCGGCGCAGTTTAGTCGATTTGCGTAGTCCGTGTTCCGAGCTGGATGTTCGAACTGTCGGCAATCGGCTACACATATTTCCGCCATTGCTCACGGGACGCGTAGATGTCGCACACGAGCCAGGTTCCTGAGGCTCGATGCGAGTTTCGAGTCTTTGCATACGAACCTCAAGCTTCTCATGGCCATGTTCGCGATAGGCTTTTCGGTCGTCATCGGGCTCGGCATGTACAACGTCGTGGCGTCGTAGCGTCGTCAGTGGCGGCATTGGGCACGCGACACGTTCGCCAAGCCTTACCTGCAAATTTGCAGCAGGCCATTGCGTCAAACATTGGTCAAATCCGCGATAGATGCTCCCGACGTGTCTTGGGGACTTGGGCGTGCGCCCTAGCCGAATCAATAACTTGCGATGATCCACCCACATTGGCACGCGGGTTGCTCTATAGTTCCCATTGTCGTCTAAAGGGAGACCCGGCGAATGGGACTATGGGGTTTCTTGGCCGTTGCCGTGATATTCGGATGCCTGCTGGAGGCCTACCGCGTCTATGCGAAGTCGAAGTCTCGGACCTCCAAGGCCGACGTCGAGCGGTTGGAAGCACGGCTTGCCGGGCTGGAGAGTTCGGGGAACTTGGAAGAGCGGGTCCGGGCCCTGGAAGCCATCGTCACCGATCCGAAGTTCCAGCTCGACCGCGAGATCTCGAAACTCGAGACGCCGGGCGGCAAATCGGCATCCGGTTGATCCGAGTTCCGCGAGCGGGGATGGTGCCGGAACAAGGGTGAACGAACTCTGTTTCGCATCGGCGGTTGACCTGTCGGCGCGAATCAGGCGCAAGGACCTGTCCCCAATCGAACTCGCGGAGTCAATCCTTCAATGGATCGACGAACACGACGGTCGCGTAAACGCTTTCTCTCACCTGGCTGGCGATTTGGCTCTCGACACGGCCAGACAGGCCGAGCGGGAAGTCATGGCAGGCACGCCTCTCGGGCCACTGCACGGCGTCCCGGTCACCATCAAGGACCTGCACGAACTCGCAGACTACCCCTTTGAGCAGGGTTCCCTCTGCAAGGCCGATACGATCGGCGACACCGACTGCCCGGTGGCCGCCCGTCTAAAGGCGGCAGGCGCCGTCGTTCTCGGCAAGACCACCACCTCGGAATTCGGCTGGTGCGGGGTGAGCCGCAGCCCCCTCACCGGGATCACCCACAATCCGTGGAAACACGGCTTCAACGCGGGCGCGTCGTCCGCTGGCGCAGGCGCCGCGGCGGCAGCGGGATTCGGACCCCTGCACCAAGGTTCCGATGGCGCGGGATCAATCCGCATGCCGTCGCACTTCTGCGGCGTCCTGGGGTTCAAGCCCACATGGGGCCTAGTGCCGCACGTCCCGGTCCGAAACAACGATCAGGTTTCGCACATCGGCCCGATTTCGCGCACGGTCGCCGATGCCGCCCTGTTCCTGAACACGACCGCCGGCGCGCACCCGTTCGACCACACCAGTCTCATCGCCCCGGGTGCCGGCTTTCTCCAAGACCTGGACGGCGACGTGGCGGATCTCAGGATCGCCTTCAGTCCGGACCTTGGCCATGCGAGGGTTGATGCCGAAGTGGCCGGCCTGGTCGAAGCTGCGGTCGGGCTCTTCGAAGACTTCGACTGCACCGTCGAGTTCGTGGCGCCTTCCTGGGGTCCCGACGGCCCGGAGATCGGTCGCTTCTTCTGGGCGGTCCACGAATCCCCCCTCGCCGTCCACCTCGAGGAATGGGAGGCGGAAATGGACCCCGGCCTCGTCGCCTGCATCCGAGCCGGCTGCGGACACTCCGCCGAAACCTACCTCGCCATGCGGGCGCGCAAGCTCGCGTACGTGGAGCAGATGCACCGCTTCATGGCGGATTGGGATCTGCTGCTGACCCCGTCGGTGTCGGTGGCCGCGTTTCCAGCGAACCGCCTGCAACCCGCCCATTGGCCACAACATCCCTGGGATTGGCTGAGCTGGTCCGAGTTCTGCTACCCGTTCAACATGGCGGGCCTTCCGGCAGCAAGCGTCCCGTGCGGATTCACATCCGAAGGATTGCCGGTCGGGATGCAGATCGTGGGCCGACGCGCCGCCGACCACCTCGTGCTGAGAGCCGCGGCGACCTTCGAACGCGCCAAGCCCTGGACGCATCGACGACCGATCTCGTAGCGCACTGCGCCGCCGCTACGCGTTCGCCGTCGCCGATCTCTAACCCGAGAAACCGATCCAGCGTCCTGCGGCTGCCACGGTGAACCAGAGGCCGAGGGACAGGACCGCCACACCCTGCATGACGCACGTCGAGGCGCCTTCCCGCACCGCCACGCGGTTTCTCACCGCGAGCGTGTAGAGGATCGCCAGGAATAGCGCAGTGATCTTGACCTCGAAGGAATGGTTGAAGCAGCACTTGGTCGTCTCGGACAGGAAAAGCGGTACGCCTGTCGCGATCATGACCACCAAGCCCGCGAAGAACCAGGGCCGGGTGTTGGCAAGAACCTTGGCAGGCGCCGCGTTCTTGAGGCCCACGCCGAGCAGACGAAGGTCCATGACGATCACCGAGCCGCCGAGCACCGCCAAGCCGAACAGGTGTACGACCTCGATAACCGGGAACAGCCAAAGCGATTCGGAGATGGCCCGTCCGATCGAACCGTCTCCCATTTCGCGGTAGAAATCGGCCCATCCCAGGGCTTCGCACCAGGTGGCGGCATTGGACTTCCAGGGCAACAGCAGCCACCAGAGGACCGCCACCAGGACGACGCCGCCCAGCGCACATCGATGTCCGACGATCCAGCGGCCCACCAGTTCCGGCCAATTTGCGGCGGGCGCGTTCATGGGGTCAGGTCCGCCGCGCAACCCGCCGCCCAAATGATGAACGCAGACTGGTCCCGCCCGCACTCGAACCAGTTGTAGGCGATCATCCGCCCGGCGAGGATGACACCTGCCCAGACCGACACCGAGGTCGCCGCCACCAACCGCACCGAGACCGGCGGCCGCGGCTGGCTATCCCATCGTTCCCGGTCGCGGGAGACGCGCCGGTGGAATGCCCAAGCGTTCACGGCGGCCATGACGAGCAGGATGACCTTGAGGCGGAACCAGACGTTGTGTGCGAGGTGAACGGGGTTGGCGTAGAACAACAGCAGCCCGGTCACCACCATCAAACAGAAACCGCCAATCGACCAAGGCAACACGCGGGCCGTCATCACCGACACGGGCGTGTCCCTGAATGCAAACCCTAAAAGGCGCAGGTCGACCATGACGAGCACCCCCACGAACAGGGTGACGGTCAGTACATGGGTCGATTCGACCAGCGGCCAGACCCATAGCGACTCGTGCAGGGCCGTACTCCAGGCGTGGCTGTCCAGCCACGCGGTAAAGGAATGCACGAGCGACGGCTCGTAGCGCGAGTCCATGCCCTGACGCCGTTACGGAGTCGGCGTTAAATCACCTTTGCAAGTTATTCTTTTTCTTTATCTTTATCCGAGTCGGCTTGTTTGGCCGCTTCCAACTTGCTCTGTTCCTCGGTGGTCGCACCCTCCGTTGGATCCGCGCCGTCCCGGGGAGCACCCGTGCCACTCGAACCCATGAACATCGTCTGGCCGTTGGCGAAGGTCATGTTGCGGCCGTTGGCGCGCATGGAAAGATCCTTCGACTGGTAGCCGTCGACGACCACCTCGGTGCCGATGGGCACCGAGTTGCGGTGGATGCCGCGCCGAAGCAGCGTGTTCGGCGTGCCCGCCTCCACCATCCAGACGGTCTTGGTGCCGTCCTCGTTGGTGTGCTCGATATGGAACCACGCATGGGGATTGGTCCACTCGATCTTGACCACCGGTCCACGGAGTATCAGCGGCCGGTTGGGGTCGAACTCCGCACCGAACGCATGATGGGCGGAGGCGTTGACGCCGACCAGCACCGGCGCCGCGCAAAACGCGGCTAGACAGGCTCGTTTCAGGTTGTTCATTCCTAGTGACTCCTCAATCGCCGCTGTCTGCCGCGGCCTTTGCCATTGCTTCCCGCTCCATCCGGCGGGCGCCGCCCAGGATTCCTTCCATCGAGTAGTTGCCCTCGTGGCACGCGTACTCGTAGACCGGTTCGTCGGTTTGCCGCCAAGTGTATTGGCCCGTGAAGGAGGTTTCCCAGACGTTGGGATCCTCGACCGTGAAG
>JAPOYW010000697.1 GCA_026706425.1 Gammaproteobacteria bacterium | reverse complement strand
TGCGGCAAGGACGGCCAGACCGTGCCGGTAGGAGTGGGTCAGCCGAGCCTCAAGATCGACGAGATCACGGTGGGCGGAACGGCGTCGTGAAGTCGGTGGATCCCCGATCGGCACCGGCCGACCCCGAAACGCTTGCCGCGTCCCTGAAGGACATGGCGACCGGGATACTGGAGGAAGCGAAGCGTCAAGGCGCGACGGCGGCGGAGGTGGCTGCGGGCGACAGCAGCGGCTTGGTGGTGTCCGTGCGCAAGGGGGAACTCGAGACGGTCGAGTTCACCAACGACCGGGGCTTCGGCATCACCGTCTACGTCGGGGAGCGCAAGGGGAATGCCAGCACGTCCGATGCTGGCCCGGACGCCGTTCGGGACACCGTCCGAGCGGCCCTGAACATCGCGAGGTACACGGAGGAGGATCCCTGCAACGGCCTCGCCGACGCCGACGTCATGGCCCGGCGCATACCGGACCTCGACCTGCATCATCCGTGGGACATCGACGTCCCCCTTGCCACCGAACGCGCGACGGAAACAGAGGCTGCGGGGCTCGCCTTCGACGATCGCATCGTCAACTCCGAAGGTGCTCGCGTCGCCACCGCGCGCGGTTGCCAGGTATACGGCAATTCCCATGGTTTCCTCGAAGCGTCCTGGGGTACGCGCCACTCCACGAGTTGCCTCATGATCGCAGGGGATTCGAACGGCATGCAACCGGAAGACTGGTACACCGTCAGCCGGGATCCGGCAGACCTCGAGGACCACGTGGAAGTCGGCCGAGAGGCCGCGCGCCGGGCGGTGGGCCGGCTCGGCTGCCGCCCCGTGAAGACCGGATCCTATCCCGTGATGTTCGCCGCGCCGGTCGCAGCGGGACTCGTCTCGCACCTGTTGTCGGCGGTCGGCGGACGGGCGCTGTATCGCCGGGAGTCGTATCTGCTCGATTCCCTCGGCCGGCGGGTCGCCACCGAAGACATCACCCTGCGCGAGGAACCGCATCGACCGAAGGGCCTCGCCAGTGCCGGCTACGACGGCGACGGGGTGGCAACCCGCGCCAAGACTTTCATCGACCAGGGCGTCGTCACGAGCTATGTCCTGGACACCTATTCGGCCCGGCGCTTGGGAATGGCGACCACCGGAAACGCGGGTGGGTACTTCAATCTCGACGTCGTTGCCGATACGCGGCCCGTCGAGGAACTGATGAGGGAGATGGACACGGGTCTCCTTGTTACGAGCCTGATGGGGCAGGGCGTGAACCTGGTCACCGGCGACTATTCCCGTGGCGCGGGCGGCGTCTGGATCGCGGACGGCGAGCCGCGCCATCCCGTGGACGAAGTCACGATCGCCGCCAACCTGGACGACGTCTTCAAGGGCATCGTGGGCTGCGGCGACGACATCGACCGTCGCGGCAATATCCAGACCGGGTCGCTGCTGGTGCGGGAGATGACCGTCGCGAACTGAGTGAGCTTAAGCCGCCTCGCCGACGATCAGGGTCACGCGCTTGCCCAAATGGCGCAGTGCGCGGTCGATAGTCCCCGTCCTCGTCATACGGACGTCGTGGCAAGTCGAGACCGGCGAGGCGCAAGCATAGTTTGGCGCACTTGTGACGGCAACTGTCTAGCCGATCGACGGGTGCGAAGCGGTCGCGTCCGGCATGGACCAATCTCGCCCGGCCTTGCGGTCGTTCGCGTGGTGCCAAGCCAGACGCTTAGGTCCCGTCATTCGCCGGAGGACGCCTTCTGCTTTTCGGCGGGCATCTCGCTGACGACGATCTTGTCCGCGTTCTTCTCGACGATGGACTCGCCGATGCCTTTGACGGCGGTCAGGTCGGCGGCGCTGTCGAAACGGCCGTGGGTCTCGCGATGCTGAACGATGGCCTCGGCTTTCTTCAAACCGACGCCGTTCAACACGCGGGCCATGGTCTCGGCATCCGCGGTGTTGATGTTGACCGTCTCGACCGTATCTGCGGCCGCGGCCAGACCCGCCCAGACCATCGCGAGTACTGCGAACAAGGCACGTATTGAAGCCATGGGTATCTCCTCAAGTTTCCGTGTGAAAGGGACGTACGAAGATACGGGGCGGCCGGCTCTTTGGATGCCGGACGATTGCCATTGGGGTTGTAGGAAATTACCGCCGCGGCGCGTCGGCGATCGCCGACTATTCGGGTGGGAGATCGCTCAGCCGGTCGATTTCGGGCTCTTTCATGCGAGGGGCAAGCCCCTCGCGCTCCCCGGCTGAGGGCTCCCGCTGGCGCAGGGACCGTCGCAGCATTCGTTGGCTCAGGCGACTGCGCACCAGGCTCGCGGCACACAGCAGCACGCCAAGCAGCAGCCCGCAGCCGAACGCCGCGCACAGCCACCAAAACGCCGGCCACTCCGGGCTCACCTGGTTGAGGAAGCGCACCGTCATGGGTGCTTGGTTGTCGATGCCGAGGATCACGGCAACCGTGACGACGGCCAACAGCACGATTGCGAGCGCGACGTTGCGCACCATACGGTAGGCCTTCCGCATGCCGTGTGTGGCCTGCCGCGGTTGATCGTCGGCTGAGCGCCCGCCGCCAAGCGCAGAAGGCGTCGCAAGCGCCGTCGGTGCCGGGAGAGAGTTCGCCGAGTCTAGCCTCCTGTTTGAGACGCTCACCGGAATCCGGCCGGCAGCCGTTGCACGTCACCGATATCCCGATATCGGCCCTCGTTCACGCGGTCGCGCAGTCGCTTGCCGGGTTTGAAGTGCGGCGCGTACTTTCCGGCCAGGCTCACCGACTCGCCGGTCTTCGGGTTGCGGCCCATCCGCGGCGGCCGATAGTGCAAAGAGAAGCTGCCGAAGCCCCGAATCTCGATCCGGCTGCCCTTGGCCAGCGAGCTGGACATCTGATCGATGAGGTTCTTGACGGCCAATTCGACATCATCGACCGTGAGCAGGCCCTTGTGGCGCAGCGCCATCTGTTCGATGAGTTCGGACCTGGTCATCCGCCGCCCGTTCCGAGGTGGCAAGTCACGCGTTGAAACCTACCACAGCGTCTGCCCCGTAGATACTCGTGGTAGCGCGTAGCGTCGCCCTCTCGTGCTTCGCTCCGTTGCGCGCCGGGACGGGCGCCTCCCCTACGAGTCGTTGTCGTCCGGGTCCGAATTGTCCTTGCCCGCCATTTGCGCCTTGATGAGGTCGCCGAGGGTCGTGGGGCCGGGCCGGTCTGTCAGGGTTTTCTGATACTCGCGGTGGGCCTGTTTCTCGTCGTCCTTTTCACGGGCCTTGATGGACAGGCTGATGCCGCGGTTCTTTCGATCGATGCTGGTGATCTTGGCGGTGACGTCGTCCCCCACCGACAGGGCTGTTCGGGCATCCTCGACGCGATCCGCGTAGATTTCGGATGCCTTGAGCACCGCGTCGACCTCGGGCGCGAGCCTGACGAGCACTTCCTTGGGCTCGACGGCGATGACGACGCCGTCGACGATGCTGTTGCGGTCGTGCTCTTCGACGTAGTCGTTGAACGGATCGTCGTCGAGTTGCTTGATGCCAAGCGCGATGCGCTCGCGTTCGGAGTCGATGGACAGGATCACCGTGTCGATTTCCTCGCCCCGGCTGTAGCGGCGCACGGCCGTTTCGCCAGGCTCCTTCCAGGAGATGTCCGAGAGATAGACAAGGCCGTCGATGCCGCCGTCGAGTCCCACGAAAATGCCGAAGTCGGTGATCGACTTGATCCGCCCGCGGATGCGGTCGCCAGGCGAATGCGTGGCGGCGAACTCGTCCCAGGGATTGGTGCGGCACTGCTTGATGCCCAGCGAAATGCGGCGCCGGTCTTCGTCGATGGACAGGATCATGACTTCGACCTCGTCGCCTACGGCGACCACCTTCGACGGATGCACGTTGCGGTTGGTCCAGTCCATCTCGGAGACGTGCACGAGGCCCTCCACGCCTTCTTCTATTTCCGCGAAGCAGCCATAGTCCGTCAGATTGGTCACGCGTGCCACGACGCGCATGTTCTGCGGATAGCGACGCGCGATGTCCACCCACGGGTCGTCGCCGAGCTGCTTCATGCCCAGGGAGACTTTCCTGTTCTCGCGGTCGAAGCGGAGGATCTTGACCGGCACCTCGTCGCCGACGTTGACCATCTCGCTGGGGTGGCGGACCCGCCGCCAGGCCATGTCGGTGATGTGCAGTAGCCCGTCGAGCCCGCCGAGATCGACGAATGCGCCGTAGTCGGTGAGATTCTTGACGATGCCCTTGATCTCCTGGCCCTCGTGGAGCGAGGCGAGCAGCGCTTCCCGTTCGGCGCTGCTCTCTTCCTCGAGCACCGCCCGGCGGGACACCACCACGTTGTTGCGCCGCTGATCCAGCTTGATGACCTTGAATTCCAGGGATCGACCTTCGAGGTGGGCTGTTTCGCGCAACGGTCGGATGTCCACCAGGGAGCCGGGCAGAAACGCCCGGATGTCGTTGATGTCGACGGTGAAGCCGCCCTTGACCTTGCCGTTCAGAATGCCCTTGATGACATCACCGGTGGAGAAGGCGTGCTCGAGCATCTGCCAGGATTCGGCGCGCCGGGCCTTCTCCCGCGACAACCGGGTTTCGCCCCAGCCGTCGTCGACGGTTTCCATCGCGACCTGCACCTGGTCGCCGACTTCCAGGCTGAACTCGCCGTCTTCGTTCAGGAACTGGCTGCGCGGGATGACGCCTTCCGACTTCAGTCCGGCATGGACGAGCACGAATTCCTTGTCGATCTCCACGACGGTCCCGGTGACGATCGAACCGGGCTCCATCTCCAGTGTCGACAAACTCTCTTCGAACAACTCCTCGAAGCTCTCGAAGCTCTCGACGCTCACGTCCGGGGGCGGCGGCACCGTCGCCGACAAGCTCGTAGCCCCTTCTCCAGTCAGTTCTTCAGCCATATCTTCCTTATGTCAGTCGTCTGTCAGTCGTCGTCATCGTTCGCTCCGCCTAGGAGCCCAATCCCCTCTCGTGAGCGAGAGCCCACACCGCCGCCATTACGTCGTCGATCGACATCTCGGTGGAATCGATCGTCACCGCGTCGGGTGCCGGCAGCAGAGGTGAGACCGGGCGCGTCCGGTCCCTCTCGTCGCGTGCTTCGGTGCTCGCGCGAATCGCCGTAAACTCGGCGTCACGAGACTTGGCGGCGTTTTCGTGCTCGCTGCCCGAAGGGGCGCGCAGGCTACCACTCGCCCCGCGATCCTTCAACTGCTCGAAACGTCGTCGAGCGCGGGCATCGACGCTGGCCGTGAGGAAGACCTTCAGACGAGCGTCGGGAAATACCACCGTCCCCATGTCCCGGCCGTCGGCCACGAGACCGGGCGGTCGGCGAAACGTCTGCTGCGTCGCGAAGAGGGCTTCGCGTACGGCGGGCACCGCCGCCACCCTTGAGGCGGGCTGCTCGACTTCGGCGCTTCGGATGGCAGCGGTTTCGTCGATGCCGTTCACGAACACGCGGATCGGCGACGCGCCTGCCTCTGCGCCAGCCGCTTCCTTGAATCCGATGTCGGCCTTGCGGGCGGTGTCGGCCAACGATTCGGCATCGTCGAAGTCGATTCCCCGTCGCAGGGCGATGAGGCCGACCACCCGGTAGAGTGCGCCGCTGTCCAAGAGGTGCCAGCCCAGTTTCGCGGCCAGGCGGCTGGCCACGGTGCCCTTGCCCGAGCCGCCGGGGCCGTCGATGGCGATGACATCCGGGCTAATGGTCCGCCTCGTCGAAAGAGCGCTTGGCCTGGACAGCGGATGCGATGCGGCGACGAAGCGCCTCGCCGCCTTCATCCATCGCCGTCCGAAAGTGGTCGAGGGTTTCTTGGAGTTCGTCGAGACGTGGCCGGATCCGGCTGGCATTGGCGTGCAGTATGTCGGTCCAGACCTCGACGTCGGCACCGGCGATGCGCACGAAATCGCGAAACCCGTTGCCCGCGTGGTCCAGGGGTCCGGCGCGCGCCGCCGCGTCCATGAAGGCGAAAGCCACAAGGTGGGGCAGGTGGCTGACCAAGGCGAAGCACTCGTCGTGGGACGCGGGTGTCTGCACCACGACACGGGCGCCCACCGCCTCCCAGTAGCCCCGCACGGCATTCAGCGCGCCGTCGTCCGTTTCGGCAACGGGTGTCATGACCACCGCCCGGCCGTCGAACAGGTCGGCCCGAGCCTCGGTCGGTCCCTGGCGTTCGGATCCGGCGACGGGATGGCACGGCACGAAGTTGGGGGGCACAGGCTCGAGCGCATCGACAACCGGACCCTTGACGCTGCCCACGTCGAATACCGGGCCGGCGCAGCGAGCCGCCGCGTCGCGCACATGGTCGGCGATGGCACCCACGGGAACCGCGACGCAGACCGCATCGCAGTCCCCGGCCCAAGTGTCCGCCGCCTCGTCGACGATGCCCAGTTCGAGGGCCCGGTCGAGAGCGTCCCGATCAAGATCGACGCCGACGATGCGATCGAATACGGCACCGGTTTTCGCGGCCTTGGCGAATGATCCGCCGACAAGGCCGGTGCCGATGAGCAGGAGCGATCTCACCCGGTTCGTTCGAAGGCCCGGGCGAGGGCGGCGAGGAAACGTTCGTTTTCGTCGGGGAGTCCGACCGTCACCCGGAGGTGTTCGGGCATGCCGTAGTTGGCCACCGGGCGTACGATGACCCCGTCGTCGAGCAGCGCGTCGTAGACCTTCGCGGCGTCGTGGGCCGGGCCGAGGCGCACGGTGACGAAGTTTCCGGCGGAAGGGATCCACTCGAGGGACAAGGCGGTGAAGCCCTCGGCGAGTCGCGCCATGCCGTCGCTGTTCAAGCGGCGGCTCTCGGCGACGTGTTCCGTGTCCGCGAGGGTCGCCTCGGCGGCAGCCAGCCCCAGGCTGTTGGCATTGAAGGGTTGGCGAACCCGGTTCAGGAGATCGGCGAACTCCGGCGAACTCACGCTGTAGCCGATGCGCAACGCCGCGAGGGCGTGGATCTTGGAGAACGTCCGGGTGACGATCAGGTTCGGATGACGCTCGACGAGGCGGATGCCGTGGGGATAGCCGGGGTCGGCGACGTACTCGGCGTAGGCCTCGTCCAGCACCACCCACACTTGCCTGGGTACCGCGGCCAGAAAGGCGTCGAGCGACGCCTCGTCGAACCAGGTGCCGGTCGGGTTGTTGGGGTTGGCCAGATAGACGATGCGGGTGCGTTCGTCAACCGCAGCCGCCAAGGCGTCGAGGTCATGGCCCCAGTCCCTTGACGGCACCCTTGCCACGTCGCCGTTGGCGGCCGTGATGGCCAGCGGATAGACGACGAAGCAGTGCTCGTCGATAACGCCCCGGGTGCCGGGAGAAATGGCGACGCGCGCCGCGAGGTCGAGGACGTCGTTGGATCCGTTGCCGAGGGTGATGCGCGAGGTGTCGACGCCGAGGTGTTCCGAAAGCGCGGCCTTCAGGCGGAAGCCGGTGCCGTCGGGGTAGCGGGAGAGATCCGCACTCGCCATGGCCTCGAGGACCAGCCGTCCGGGCCCACGGGGATTCTCGTTGCTCGCGAGTTTCACGGCGTCGGCGACCCCGCGTTCGCGCATCAGTTCCTCGACGGGCTTGCCGGGTTGGTAGGGGTGAAGTCCGGTGATCCGGGCGTTGACGTTCGTTGGCAGGTTCAAGGGCGACCCCGGTCGGGCTAGTCCAACGCGCGCGGATAGGAACCGAGGTTCTTCACGCCGCTGGCGACTTCGTTCAGTTCGGCGAGTACTTCGCCGACCGTGCCGTCGTCTCGATGCCCTTCGAAGTCGATGAAGAACACGTAGTCCCAGGCCGACGTCTGCGACGGACGGGACTCGATTCGCGACAGGCTGATGTCGTGACGCTTGAACGGCGCCAGCACCTTGTAGAGGGCGCCCGGTTCGTTGCGGGTCGAGACGATGACCGAGGTGCGGTCCCGTCCGGTCGGCTCGACATGCTGATTGCCGACCACGAAGAAGCGGGTCTTGTTTCCCGGCTGGTCCTCGATGTTGGCGTGCACCGTGTCGAGTCCGTAGCGGTCGGCGGCGGTTTCGCCGGCGATGGCCGCCACGCCGTCGGTCTCGGCTGCGATTCGCGCCGCCTCCGCGTTGCTCGAGACGGGTCGCCGGGACTGGGTGGGGTAGCGGACGTCCAGCCAGTGCCGGCATTGGGCAAGGGATTGCTCGTGCGAACAGATCTCGACGATCTTCTCGGGCTCGCCGCCGCGTCGGATCAGCAGGGCGTGATGGATGGGCAGTTCCACCTCCGCGCAGATGCTCAAGCTCGACGTCGTGAAGCAGTCGAGGGTGTGCTTCACCATGCCGTCGGTGCTGTTCTCCACGGCGACCACGCCGTAGTGCGCCGCACCGGATTCCACTTCGCGGAACACGTCGGCGACGGACGACAACGTCCGCATCTTCGCGAAGTGGCCGAACTGCTTGATCGCCGCCGCCTCGGTATAGGTTCCGGTGGGTCCGAGACACGCGATGGTGAGCGGCTGTTCCAGCGACAGGCAGCACGAGATGATCTCGCGGAACAGGCGTTCGATGTGCGCGTCCGGCAACGGGCCTTCGTTCTCCTCGCGAAGCCGGGCGAGGATTTCGGCTTCCCGGTCAGGGCGGTAGTAGGCCGGCGTGTCGGCATCCACGCGGGTCTTCAGCCGGGCGACTTCCTCGGCGTGGGCGGCGCGCTTGTTGAGTAGCTTGCGCAATTGGCGATCGATCGCGTCGATGCGCTCGCGTAGTTGCCGCAGCTCTGTGCTCGATGAACTTGCCTTGGTCACCCGACTCACCCGTGCTCGGCTTCGAAACTCGCCATGTAGTCGACGAGGGCGTCGACTGCCTGTTCGCTGACGGCATTGTAGAGACTTGCGCGCATGCCCCCAACGCTGCGGTGGCCCTTTAGGTTCAACAATCGTCTTTCCTCGGCACCGGCGAGAAACGCGCCGTCGAGCGCGGTATCGGCGAGGGTGAACGGCACGTTCATGATCGAGCGGTCGCACCGGGCAACGGGGGCGCGGTAGAAGCTGCTGGCGTCGATGGCGGCGTAGAGCTTCGCGGCCTTCCTGCGATTGATCTCCGCCATCTTCGCGACTCCGCCCGCTGCCTTGAGCCAGCGCAACACGAGTGCGGCAAGGTAGATCGCGAACGTGGGCGGCGTGTTGAACATCGAACCGTGTTCGGCCTGGACGCCGTAGTCGAGCAACCGCGGGGTGCCCGGTCGGGCGCGCCCGGCGAGATCCCGGTGCACGATCACCACGGCGAATCCGGCCGGACCGAGGTTCTTCTGCGCACCGGCGTAGATCAGGCCGAACCGGGACACGTCGATGGGTCGCGAGAGCAGTTCCGAAGACATGTCGGCGACGAGCGGCGCCGGCGTCGCCGGGAAGTCGTGGAACTGGACGCCCCCGATCGTCTCGTTGGCGACGATGTGGCAATACGCCGCGTCCGGGGTCAGCCGCCAAGACGAACGCGGAGGTATGTGATCGAAGTTGCTGGCCTCGGAAGTCGCCGCCACGTTGACCCTCGCCAGTTGCCGGGCCTCGGCGATGGCCTTGCCGCCCCAGGAACCCGTGTGGATGTAGTCGACGGTGTCTTCACCGCCGCAAAGGTTGAACGGCACCGTGGCGAACTGCATCGACGCGCCACCCTGCAGGAACAGCACGTGGTAGTCGTCGCCGATGCCGAGCAGTTGGCGCAGGTCCGCTTCGGCGCCCTGGGCGATTTCCACGAACTCCTTGGACCGGTGGCTCATTTCCATGACGGACAGGCCCTTGCCCCGGTAGTCGAGAAGCTCGTCCCGGGCCTGTTCGAGCACACTGTCGGGCAATGCCGCCGGACCCGGCGAAAAGTTGAACGCGCGCATGGGTCTAGGCGTCGAGATCGTCGGCGTCCGCCGTGGTTTCGTCATCGACCTCGCCGGTGTCGCCGTTGACCGATTCGACGATGCGTTCGACGCCCACGAGCTTGGCATCTTCGGCCAGCTTGATTAGCCGGACGCCTTGGGTGTTGCGACCCGTCTGCGAGACGTCGGCCGCGTGCGTGCGGACCAGCGTGCCTTGGTCGCTGATCAGCATGATCTCGTCGTCGGCGAAAACCTGGACCGCGCCGATCAGGTCGCCGTTGCGTACCCCGGTACGCATCGCGATCACGCCTTGGACCCCGCGGCCCTTGACCGGAAACTCGTCGATGGTCGTACGTTTGCCGTAGCCGCGTTCGCTGGCGGTCAGCAGGAAACCGTCGGGCTTGGGCACGATCAACGCGATCAGGCGATGGTCGCCGGTCAGCCGGATGCCCCGTACGCCACGGGCTGTCCGCCCCACGGCGCGAACTGCCGATGCCTGGAAGCGTGCCGCCTTGCCGGAACTCGACACGAGCAGGACGTCGCTCGACGCATCGATGATCGCGGCGCTGACCAGGGTATTGCCCGGTTCGAGGCGCAACGCGATCAGACCGGCGGTCCGCGGCCGCGAAAACCGTTCGAGCGGC
This sequence comes from Gammaproteobacteria bacterium, assembly GCA_026706425.1. Taxonomy (GTDB): domain Bacteria; phylum Pseudomonadota; class Gammaproteobacteria; order Pseudomonadales; family Azotimanducaceae; genus VXYL01. The sequence continues at coordinate 5,432 of JAPOYW010000697.1, read as the reverse complement.
GTTTTCTTGACCGTGCCGTTGGCGGTCGCCATGAACACGAAACTGCCCTCGTCCGGCAAATCCGTGACGTCGTCGGCTTCGTCGCCATCCTCTGGTTCGAGTTCCTCGTCGGCAGCCTCGGACTCCCGGGGCAGGGGCAGGATGGCCGTGATGCGCTCGCCGTCGTCCAACGCGAGCATGTTGACCAGGGGCCGCCCCTGGGCGTTGGGCGAGCCCTGGGGAATGTGGAACACGCGCAGCCAGTAGACCTTGCCGGCGTTGGAGAAGCACAGCAGCGTGTCGTGACTGTTGGCGATCAGGAGGTGCTCGACGAAGTCCTCGTCGCGGAGCCCCGTCGCCGCCCGTCCCGTGCCGCCACGGCGCTGCGCCTGGTAGACCGACAAGGGCTGGGTCTTGGCGTAGCCCCGGTGGGAGACCGTCACCACCACGTCCTCCTGGGCGATGAGGTCCTCGTCGGTGAGGTCGAGGTGGGAACTTAGGATCTCCGTTCTTCGTTCGTCGCCGTAGCGGTCGCGGATGTCCTCGAGTTCCTCCCGGATGATCCCCCGTTGGCGCTCCCCGGAGGCCAGAATGCCTAGCAGTTCCTGGATCTCCGCGAGAACCCCCTCGTAGTCCTCGATCAGCTTGTCCTTTTCGAGTGCTGTGAGCCAGTTGAGCGTCATCTGGAGGATTGCCTGGGCCTGCTCGTCGGACAGGTGGTAGAAACCGTTTCCGTCGAGGCCGAAATCCTCTCCCAAGTCCTCCGGCCGGCAGGCATCGACGTCGGTCCGCGCCAGCAACCCCTTGACGGACTCCGCCTTCCAGCCTCTTCCCATCAGTCCCTGCCGGGCTTCGGCGGAGGATGCGGACGCCCGGATCAACTCGACGACCTCGTCGATGTTCTCGAGTGCTACCGCCTGGCCTTCGAGCAGGTGGCCCTGCCGCCGGGCCCTTCGTAAGAGGAAGGTCGTGCGTCGCACCACCACCTCGCGGCGGTGGCGGAGGAAGTGCTCGAGCATCTCGCGCAGATTGACCGTACGCGGTTGGCCGTCGACGAGGGCGACGCAGTTGATGCCGAAAACCGACTGCAACTGGGTGAGGGCATAGAGATTGTTGAGCACGACGTCGCCGGACTCGCCGCGACGAAGTTCGATGACCATGCGCACGCCATCCTTGTCGGACTCGTCGCGCAGTTCGCTGATGCCGACGATGCGCTTTTCCTTCACCAGCTCCGCGATCTTCTCGAGTAGGCCCGCCTTGTTGACCTGGTAGGGGATCTCGGTGACGACGATGGTCTCCTTGCCGCTGCCGGCATCCTCGACGTGGGCCTTGGCGCGCACGTAGATGCGTCCCCGGCCGTCGCGGTACGCGCGCACGATGCCGGCCCGGCCGTTGATGATGGCGCCGGTGGGGAAGTCCGGCCCCTGGATGTGCTCCATCAGGTCTTCCACCGAGGCGCCGGGATCGGCGAGCAGCGCGAGGCAGCCGTTGATCACCTCGGTCATGTTGTGCGGCGGGATGTTGGTGGCCATACCAACGGCGATGCCCGACGAGCCGTTGACGAGGAGATTCGGCACCCGGGTCGGGAGCACCTCGGGGATGGTGAGCGTCTCGTCGTAGTTGGGCACGACGTCGACCGTTTCCTTGTCGAGATCGACCAGCATGTCGCCCGTGATCCGCGCCATCCGCACCTCGGTGTAGCGCTGCGCGGCGGGCGGATCGCGATCCATCGAACCGAAGTTGCCGTGGCCGTCGGCCAGGGGGTAGCGCATCATCCAGTCCTGCGCCAACCGCACGATCGTCTCGTAGATCGCACTATCGCCGTGTGGGTGGTACTTGCCCATGACTTCGCCGACGACGTAGGCCGACTTCCTATGCGGCCGGTTGTAGGTGATTCCGAGTTCGCTCATCGCGTAGAGCACGCGACGATGCACCGGTTTCAGGCCATCGCGGACGTCCGGCAACGCGCGGCTGACGATGACGCTCATCGCGTACGCGAGGTAGGACTGGCGAAGCTCGTCCTCGATGCTTCGGGCAAGAATTCCGCCCTGCGCCGCAGGCGAGTCGGGGCCGGAATCAATGTCGGACATGGGTTCGGGAACGTGGGGGATTCAACCGCCGATTCTACCACGGCCGTATAATCAGCCGATGCCTGACGGAGCCTCTGATTCGTTCTCCCGGAGTGACCCCGGCCCCGCTGATCTGGTCATTTCGCCGCGCCTTCTACTGCCGATCGCACCGCGCAACGAGGCATTGGAGGGCGCAAGCGTTGTCCTTCGTGGCGACTCGGTCACCGCCCTCGGAAATCGCGACGAAGTGCTCGCCGAACACCCAGGCGTCCCGCACCTGGAACTCGGCCATCACGTGCTCCTGCCGGGCCTCGTAAACGCCCACGGCCACCTGGCGATGACGCTGCTGCGGGGCCTCGGCGAATCCGAGTCCCTGGACGACTGGCTGAACAACACGATCTGGCCGCTGGAGGCGCGCTGGATGGACGAGGACTTCGTGCGAGACGGCACCCGTCTCGCCGTTGCCGAGATGGTGGCATCGGGCACGACGACCGCCTCGGACATGTACTACTTCCCGAAGACGGCCGCATTGGCGTGCCGCGACGCCGGCTTCCGGCTCCAGGCGACTTTCCCGCTCATCGAGATTCCCAACGCCTATTCCGTGGACTTCGACGAGTGCCTCACGGAGGGACTGGCGCTCCACGACCGGTTTCGGGACGACGGCCTCGTCACCACGTGTTTCGGTCCCCATTCCGCCTACACCGTCGACCCGGAACGGCTTCGAAGGGTGGCGGCGCTGGCGGACGAGATCGACGCGGACGTGCACATCCACCTCCACGAGACCGAGGACGAAGTCGCTGGCGCCCTGCGTTCCCAGGGCGGCACCTGGATCCGGATTCTGGACGAGGTCGGCCTGCTCACCGAACGGCTCCAGGCGGTGCACATGACCGCCGTGAGCGGTGCCGAGATCGACCTCGTGTCGGAACGCGGCGTGCGGGTCGTGCACTGCCCCCACTCCAACATGAAACTGGCGAGCGGAATCTGCCCGGTGACGAAGTTCCTCGCCCGGGACGTCACGGTAGGCCTCGGCACAGACGGCGCTGCGTCCAACAACGGCCTCGACATGTTCGCCGAAGCGCGCCTTGCGGCCCTTCTCGCCAAGAGCGCGAACGCGGACCCGACCGTGCTGCCCGCCGCCGACATCATCGCCATGGCCACCCTCGGCGGCGCTCGCGCCATCGGCATGGACGATCGAATCGGCTCCATCGAAGTCGGCAAGCGCGCCGACCTCGTCGCCGTCGACTTCGACCATCCCGCCATGCAGCCGATCAACGACCCCTACGCGGCCCTCGTCCACTCGAATGCCGGTGCGCGCATCACGCACACGTTCATCGACGGGAAATGCGTCTACGAAAACGGCACCTGGAAGACGCTGGACATGGACGAAGTGCTTGCACGGGCAGGAGAATGGCGAGTTCGGCTGAACGGGGATTGATCCCGTCCCGCCTGCGTTGGGTCTAGGCGGGAGTTCCCTCCCCACCGCATCCGCCACCTCGATCCGGCCGCCCACCCGCCAAACCGGCGGTGGTATCGTTGCCGGGCAACACCCGATGGGCCGCAGCCATGATCAACGCCGACGCGGACGAGATCGCCAAATTCGAGGCGCTGGCGCATCGTTGGTGGGACACGGACGGCGACTTCAAACCGCTGCACGACATTAACGGTCCGCGTCTGGACTACATCAAGCGGCGAACGGAGGTGGTGTTCGAGGAGTCCCGGGTGCTCGATGTCGGCTGCGGCGGGGGGTTGGTGACCGAGGTGTTCGCCGACGTCGGTGCCGACGTGACGGGCATCGATGCCGGCGAAGCGCCGTTGGCGGTGGCCCGGTTGCATGCCGCGGAGCGGGGCGTCGAGGGCATCCGGTACGTCCGGGCGACCGCAGAGACCTTCCTCGAGACCGAACCCGGGGAGTTCGACCTCGTGACGTGTCTCGAGACGCTGGAACACGTACCCGACATCGAATCGACCATCCAGGCGTTGGCGACACTCACGGCACCAGGCGGCGATGTCTTCCTGGCCACCATCAACCGGACGCCCAAGGCCTTCGCCCTGGCCATCGTCGGCGCGGAGTACATGCTCAACATCCTCCCGAAAGGAACCCATCACTACGAGAAGCTGATTCGCCCGTCGGAGCTGGCCCGCGCTTGCCGGGATGCCGGGCTGGAAGTGCTGGACATCACCGGGGTTGCGTACAACCCCTTCACGCGCCGATGCCGATTCGTCAACGACGTAGGCGTCAACTACATGCTGCATGCCCGAAAAAGCTGACCGGGCGTACTCGCCGCGAGCCGATCTTCTGGCCGGCCGGGTGGTGCTGGTCACGGGTGCCGGCGACGGCATCGGTCGCGCTGCGGCGCTGGCCTATGCCGAGCACGGTGCGGACGTGGTGCTCCTCGGGCGTACCGAACACAAACTCGAAGCCGTGTTCGACCTCATCGAGGCAAGCACCGAGACGCGTCCCGTGGTCGTCCCCGCCGACCTCCTGCACGCCAGCGAAGACGCGGCGACGATTCTCTACCACGCCATACGTCGCGAATACGGGCGACTGGACGGCGTTCTCCACAACGCCGGGCTGTTGGGTCCGCGCACATCCATCGCGGAGTACGCCGTCTCCGACTGGCTCGAGGTCATGCACGTCAACGTCAACGCCGCGTTCATCGTCACCCGGGCCATGATGCCGTTGCTTGAGGAGTCCGACGATGCGTCGGTCGTGTTCACCTTCTCCGGCGTCGGTCGCCGTGGACGCGCGCACTGGGGCGCCTACGCGGTCTCGAAGTTCGCCCTGGAAGGGCTCATGGAGGTGCTCGCCGACGAAACCGCGCGGGCGGGCCGCATTCGGGTCAATTCGTTGAATCCAGGGGCGACGCGAACCGCGATGCGCGCGGCTGCCTATCCGCACGAAGACCCGGAGACGCTGCCGCCGCCGGAGGACCACATGGGACTCTACCTCTACTTGATGGGGCCCGATTCGAAGGGGGTCACCGGCCAACGTTTCGACGCGGGTTTCTGGTCGAGTCCTCACTGATCGACGACTACCGATAGGCTCTTGGATAGCCCCCGGGTGTAGGTCAAGACTCACGCAAGTTTCAGCCATTGCCCACAGATTTCTCGAGGCGCGATCCGCGAATATCGCGGTGTGCTACTGTTCATTCACGAACCTACGGAGACCGCCCATGGCCGAAGGCGCCTTGGCGTTGCCGATGCAGCCCGGTTCGACCTGCGATCCGCGCTGGCATGCCCAGTTGGATGCCCTCCTGGCGCTGGACGAGCGCAGCCTGCCGAGCTCGGACGACGAACCGATGGCTGACAGCGACGCGCAGCTTTGGCCGTTGACCTATTCGATCCATGCCATCGCGGCGCGGTTCGCGGATCGGGAAGATGTCT
>JAPOYW010000384.1 GCA_026706425.1 Gammaproteobacteria bacterium | reverse complement strand
GGATCGGCTATCCGGAGTCCGCCGGTGGGCTGCTGACGAGCGGCGGCTCCGCGGCGAGCGTTGAGGCGTTGGTCGCGGCACGGGACGCGGCGGGACATCCGAGTCAACCCACCGTCTATATGAGCGACCAGAGCCACAGCGCCCTGAAGCGGGCCGCGTGGATCACCGGCGTACACCGCGAACATACCCGCCTTGTGCCCTCCGACGACAATTTCCGCATGGACATGGCCGAGTTGCATCGCCAGGTGGCCGAAGACCGCGCGAACGGTCTGCATCCTGTTGCCGTGTGCGCCAGCGCGGGCACAGCCAGCACCGGGGCGATCGACCCGTTGAGCGAAATGGCAGACTTCTGCACGCGCGAAGGCGTCTGGTTGCACGTGGACGCCGCCTACGGTGGATTCGCCTTGGTGACGGAAGGCGGGAAAGAGCTCCTCGCCGGTATCGACAGAGCGGACTCGGTCGGGCTGGACGCGCATAAGTGGTTTTTCCAACCCTACGAGGCGGGCGGCCTCATGGTCAGGAACGCGAAGCACCTCGAAGATGCATTCGCGATCGGCCACGATGTCCTCCAGGACACCGTGTGGGGCGCGAATCACCCGAACTTCGCGGACCGGGGCCTGCAACTGAGTCGTACGGCGCGAGCGCTGAAGATCTGGATGTCCGTGCAGACCTTCGGCATGGCCAGGTTTCGGGAGGCGGTGCAGAACGGGTTGGACTTAGCGCTTCGCGCTGCCGAGTACGTCGAGTCCAGTGCGATGCTTCAGTTGATGACGCCGGTGTCGCTCGGCATCGTGTGCTTCCGGGTCAACCCCGTCGACCGCGGTTGCGACGAGGCAACCTTGGAGCGGATCAACCGGGAGGTCCTGGCGCGGGCGTTCTGGGACGAGTTGGCGTTCTTCTCGTCCACGTCGCTGAAAGGGGTTTTCTCGCTACGTCTGTGCATCGTGAACCACACGACGACCTGGGAGGACGTGTCCAGGACACTCGACCGCGTGGCTCAGCTCGGCGAGGATGCATTGGCGGATTCGTGAGGAACGTCCGCCAGCCGCGACGGCATCTCACCGACCTGCCATGAGAGCTTCCGGCACCGGTTTTCGCAATACCGTGTCATCGACGGCGCCCCGTCCACCCGTACGTTGGCTTCTTCCGGGCCAGAGGTCCCAGTCGCCGAGTTGCTGGCTGGTCCCGCGCCAGGAGTCGCCGCAGCCCGACATGGTCTCAAGGAGCAACGCGTCCATCTCGGCAACGAGCCTTTCTTCCTGACCGACCAGATTGTTCTCCTCGAATGGGTCGCTCTCAAGGTCGAACAGGACCCACGGCGCCTCTTCCGTTCGAGCATAGTTGTACCGCTCCGTTCGGATTCCCCGCCAGCCGGGCCACGCCACATAGCCATGCTGCATCGCCAGGTACACGGACTCCCGGGCAGGTTTCCCGCCCCGCAGTGCCCCCGAGCAGTCGACACCGTCCAAACCCTCCGGCACGTCGATGCCGGCAAGTCCGCATAGTGTCGGAAAGATGTCTGGAGCCCCGAACGGCATCCCCAGGGTGGAGTTCGCCTCGATCCTCCCCGGCCAGCGAATCACGAAAGGAACTCCAGACGACTCCCGATAAGGCCAGTGCTTCGAATAAAGACCTTGGCTGCCCAGCATCTCACCGTGGTCCGATGTGAAAATCACGATCGTGTTCTCCGCCTGACCGCATTCCTTCAACGCCTGCATCAGCCGTCCAGATTCCGCATCGACCTGGGAAATCAGGCCGTAGTAGTGCGCATAGTTGGCCTCCAAACCCGCGATCTCCTCGTCATGGAATAGCTTCCACGTCGTCGGGTGCTTGGCCAGTTCTCGATCCAAGTAGGGTTCGACGTACCGAGCGGGCGCTACCAGGGGCGGGTGGGGCGGATACCACGAGATGAATAGACACCAGGGCGTTTCGCCGTCCTGCCTTTTGATGAAGTCGATGGCCCTGTTCGTTTCCGCCTCGGTGCGATCCAAGCCTTCACCCACCTCGGCTTCCCGACTGTTGACCGCGTGGTCCCGATTGGGATTGTTGTGTCTGCCTTTTATGCCCACGAACCACTCGTCGTCGAACCCCAATCGCATGGGATGGCCGGCGTCGAGGCGCATCTCCTCTCCGACATGCCACTTCCCGATGTATCCACATCGATAGCCCGCATCCTTGAACGTTCGCCCTATGAGAGGGTGACGACTCAAATCCGGGTAGCAGTTATTCGTCGTCACACCCGTGCGATGCCCGTACAAGCCCGTCATGAGCGTCACTCGATAGGGCGTGCAGACCGGCGAGTTCGAAACGGCGGCCTCCATCCGCAATCCCTCCCCCGCCAAGGCATCGAGATTCGGCGTCAGGAGATCCTCGTCGCCGTAGGCACAACCGATTGCCGAGGCGCGTTGCTGATCGGAGAACACGAACAGAACGTTGGGTTTTCTAGATGCCATCCTTGCCACTCTCTGGGTTCATGGTTGTAGACGGCGGCCCGTGCGTTTTCCGCACGGCCAGGGGACCTTTTGCGGAGTACAAACGTTCGCGACCGTCGAGGTCGCCGCGTTAGTATCGTCGGAATGCTCGATGGCGAGGGCGCTGGCTGACATCGACTGGCCCGAGATCACCGAATCGGCACCGGCCGTGGTGACGGCCATGGCCATTCCGTTGACGTTCTCGATCGCCGACGGCATCGGCATCGGGTTCCTCGCCTTTGTCGTGACCAAGCTCCTGGCGGGCCGCTTCCGCGAATGCTCGCCGGCCATGATCGCCGTCGCGCTGCTCTTCGCCGCGAAATTCGCGTTCCTCGATTGATGCACTGCTCGTGTGCAGGCGAGCGATGTCCGGACGAGGCCAGAGCTTGCTAATCTAGTGGGTTCCAGCGCGCGACCACTTCAAGCCCATGGCTGAACTACCTGAACCAACCGCCGATCTCGGCGTTGCCAAACGTCACATGGACGAATACGGCTACTGCTTGCTGAAGGATGCGCTGGGTCCAAGTCAGGTCGATGCGCTGTATTCGCGCGTGCTGGATCAACTCGAGGCCGAGGTGCAAATCGGCATGAACAACGTGTTGCCGGACAAGAAGCAACTGGTCCGGTTCCTGCTCAACAAGGGTCAGGTGTTCCGAGACATAGTCCTCCACCAGCGCGTGCATGACGTCATCCGCCACGTGCTGGGCCAGGAGTATCTGCTCTCCGCATTCCATGCGCACATCGCCCACCCAGGCACCACGAAGGCGTTCCACACCGACCAGTTCTGGATGCCGCAGCCGACCAACGAGAGGAAGCAGACGCTCCAGAAACCCGGGTCCGTCACGCGGGCCGGCAATCGCGGCCACCACGTGGGCGGCGGGGATGCGATGGCGCCCACGACGATTGCGCCGGCGGTCGTCTGCAACACCATGTGGATGCTGGACGACTTCACAGCCGAAAACGGCGCGACGCTGGTCGTTCCGGGTAGCCACTTGAACGGCCGGCAACCCGATCACGACCTGGATTCGAACGCCAACTGGGTTTCCGCGACAGCGCCCGCCGGTACCGTGCTGGCGCTCGAGGGACGTCTGTGGCATTCCACGGGAGTGAACACCACCAACGGCTACCGGACGGGCCTGACCATCAACTTCTGCGCACCCCAGTTCCGGCAGCAGGAGAACTTCCTCCTGGGTACGCTTCCTGCCGTCGTGGAGGAAGCCTCGTCGGAGCTCTTGGCATTGATGGGGTTCAAGGCGTGGCAGGGCTACGGCGGCTACGAGAACCACGGGCAATGGGTCGCGCGGGGCGAATACGCATTGGGCGAGTTGGTTCCGGAACAGCAAACATGACCGATCTGAATGGAAGAGTCGCCGTTGTCACCGGCGCCAGTCGGGGCATCGGCGAAGCCAGCGCCCGCGCCCTGGATGGCGTCGGCGCACGGGTCGTGCTCACCGGACGCACGGTATCCGACCTCGAACGAGTCGCTGCGGACCTCGCCAACGATCCGGTCATCCTCGAAGCCGACCTCGCACCGCCGAGGGCCGGCACGGAACTCGCCGAGCGGGTTCTCGCGGCGGTGGACGGCGTCGACATCCTGGTGAACAACGCCGGCATCCCGATGCGCCGCAAACCCGAGGAGTTGACCGAGGACGACTTCGATCTCGTGTTCTCCATCAACGTCCGATCGCTGTTGATGCTGACTGTGGGCCTCGGGCCGTCGATGATCGAGCGCGGTGGCGGCTCGGTCATCAACATCTCCTCCATCGCAAGCCTGCGCGGTCCGCTGGGACGGGTCGCCTACGCCGGCACGAAGGGGGCGGTCGATGCTATGACCCGGGCGCTTGCGACCGACTGGGGTTCCTACGGGATCCGCGTCAATTCGCTCTGCCCGGGACTGATCGCCACGGCCATCTGGGAGTCGGACCGGCAGAACATACCCGGTCTGATTGCGCGGCTCGAAGACAACATCGCGCTCAAACGCTGGGGCTACGGGGACGACGTGGCCGATGTCGTGCTGTTCTTCGCGAGCGACGCGTCGCGCTACGTCACGGGGGAAGTCGTCGCCGTGGACGGCGGAATGGCCAGGGTAGGCACCGCACCGCGTCGGCGCGACTGAACCTCAGCCACGGTGCGGGTGGAAACGCTTTAGCAGGACTGCGGGTAGGCGTTTCAACCGTTCCTCGCGCGGGTCCACCTCGAATCCACCGGATTCCAGCGCGGTAACCCCTAGGAGCGGCTCTGCGCCCTCGTCGCCATACACGACCGTGCCGCCGACGCGTTCGCCCTCGAATTCGATCTCGGCGACGGTGATGTCCAGGGATAGCGTTCGGCCATCGGCAAGCGTGTATTCCCGGTGGCCGCGGGGCGTGAGGCCAATCGCCTCGAGATGGGCTCTCGGCACAAGTGAGTCGAACGCGCCGGTGTCGACCAGGAAGGGGCCGGTCCAAGTCCTCTCCGGCTGGGCCGGGTTCCGTATCGTCACGTCAACGTAGGTTGCGCCCATGTTGTCACCTGCCGGTTTGGACCGAACTGCCAAGGCCCTGCGGGCGACCACAAGGGTCGCCCCTACGAGGCGTCGAACCGTAGCACAAGAGCGGAGTCGACCGGGGAACGGCGTTGTCATCGACGGTGCCGGCGTGCCTCGGCGTGGGATGTTTCGATCATCGGCAGGGCAAGTTCGCGGATGTCTTTGTCCGGCGTCGAGTCGATGGCCTTGCGGTCACGAAGACGTTCCTCTTGACGCTCGCAGGCGTAGAAGAAGACGTACTCGCCTCTGCGGCGGTCCCGCGCCTCGCGTTTCGACCAGACCAACTCGTATGACTTGCCCAGGGTCGCGCAGTGGTCCTTCGCGACAAGACCGGCGGACGTCTCGGCAACCTCGATGCCGGGTCCGATGACGTCGTAGCCGATCCAGACCACGGCCCGGTCCCCGCCCGCGTCGGCCAGCGTCGCCGAGGGTGCCATGGCACATCCCGTCGCCAAGGCCACTAAGGCGAGGACTAGATTTTTAGCCGAACACCGCATTGAAAGCGCCGACCGGCGTTGATCGCACTCGAATAGTGCTTGTGCGTGCCGGTTCCCAGCAGGTTGTAGTAGTACACGTTTTCGTCGGCAATGTTGATCGCTTCCAGCGAGAACGAGAGTTTCTCCGTCGGCGAGTAGTTTAACGAGGCGTCGAACTGCTCGTAGGCCTCGACGAAGTAGGGGTGGCCCGAGAAACCGCCCTGGATGTCGTCGAGGAAGTCGTCGCGGAAGTTGTAGGAAACCCGCGCACTCAGCGGCTCCTTCTCATAGAACAACGTGAAGTTGATCGTGTTCCCGGATAGTCCCGGGATGCTGTAGGCGGCGCCCGTTTTCTCGTTCTCGAAGTCCGATCCCGAATCGATGTAGGTGTAGTTGGCGATCACACCGAGGCCGTCGAAAGGCGCCGGCAGCAGATCCGTGAACGACCGCTGAAACACCAGTTCGATACCCGTCATGCTCGATTTGCCCGTGTTCAACGGTATGAAAGCCGTCAGGACCAGGGGATTGCCCGTCTCGGGATCGACAACCCCGGGAAACGGGGTCGGGACAATGTCCGGTTGAACGAAGGCTTCGATATCCTTGGTGAAGACGCCGATCGAGGCAATCGAGTAGTCCGCGAAATACCATTCCAGTGCCAGGTCGAACTGCACCGCCGTCGTCGGATCGAGCTTGGCGTTGCCGCCCCGCATGGTGCGGGGCCTAGCCTGAACGGTCAGGCGCGGGTTCAGGTCAAGGTACCGGGGGCGACTCAGCACTTTCGCCACCGACGCCCTGACCACGACTTCGTCGTTGGGATCGAATCGCAGGTTCGCCGAAGGCAGGATCTCCGTGTATTCGTGGCCGATGTTCACGTATTCGGGTTCGGACAGGAGCACTTCGGGACTCGCCGGGTCGGAATAGTCGATGTCGATGGGTTGGGTGATCTCCCCGACCGACGCGGTGCTGTTGTCCACATAGCGAACGCCAAAGTTGCCGGAATACGGCGTGGTGCCGAACTCGCCGCTGAAGGTGACCATCGCGTAGATGGCGTTGCCGTCGTCGTCGTGATTGAGGTCTTCGTTGAAGCGGCCCGACGTGAACTCGTCGAGGGACTTCCCGGTTCCGGTGTTGAACCCGCCCCCGGCTCGAATGTCGTCCGGCCTCGTGATGAAGGTCTCCTGAAGCGCGTCGAAATTGGGGTTGAGAACAGGCGACGGAAAGTCGATGCCCAGCGCGCTCAGGAAGTCCGACTCCGCAGGGAATGGGCTGGAACCGCCAAAGTCCGAGATCGGCTGGTCGATGAACGCCCGGCTGTTCAGGTATCTCGCCCTGTCGCGGCGCGACTGCCGGTACGTTCTGACGCCCACCTGGACCGTGTCCATCCAGTCCCCATCGATGGCGTAGGTGGCATCGGCCCTGAACTGGGCGATCCGGTCGTCGACCCGGTGCTTCTGGATCGATTGCTTCACGACGCTCCAGTGGTTGACGTCGGCCAACGGGGAGGTCGACGACAGCGACGGCAGCTTGCCCGAGCCGTTCTTGTGGTAGGTCATCTGGGTGCGTGTGTTGCGCATCAGGGCGTCCCGGTTCGTGATCGGCGCCTCGGTGTCGGAAACCGTCAAGTCGAGGTCGACGGAGAGTCTGTCGGTGGCCTGAAGCTGCAGATTGGCACCGTAGTTGACAGCATCGTTGTCGACCGCCTCCGTGGCGTGCTGCATGAATGCGCCCGCACCGGAGGTGGAGACCATCGTGAATATGCCGGTGCCGTTGTCGTCGGCAAGGGTCGCGTCGGTGATCCACGGATGTCCCTGTGCGATGCGGAAGGACCGCCAGAAATCGACCTCGTCGCTTGAGTTGCTCGTGAACAGCACCTCGAAGGTCACGTCGACCCGGTCCGAAGGCTGGAATTGCAGGGACGAGGATACGTTCAGCCGGTCTCGGTCGGTCAGATGCAGTTCGCCGAGCAGTTGGCTCGGATAGTAGCCACTCCCCACTTCCACGCCGTCGATGGTCACCGTTCTGGGATCGCCGATAAACCCGTACTGGTGAAAGGAATCCGACCGGAAGTTCCGGTTGTCCCACTGCGCGGACACCATCAATCCGAGCGAGTCGCTCAACTCGTCGCTGACGAGGGCGAAGACGCCGGGCGCCGTGTCTCCCGCCAACTCGTTGATCGTGGCGTCCATTGCGAGTACGACATGCCGCTCGCCCAAGTCGAAGGGCTTGTGCGGCTGAATGTCCACGAAACCGCCGAGTCCCCCCTCCACGTGATCGGCCCGGGGCGACTTGTGCACCTCGACGGCCTGCACGAGCCCGGTCTGGAACGCGTGGAAGCCGACGGCGCGGGATTTGGTATTGGTCGCGCCCCGGCCGTCGTGGCTGCCCGGCGCGACGTTGGACGCCGCGACACGGCCGCCGATGGTCGTTTGGACAAACTGCGGTCCGAGTCCCCGGACGCTGACGAACGCCCCCTCGCCGCTCTTGCGGTCGATCGCGACGCCGCTCACCCGTTGCAGGGATTCGGCGAGATTCTGCGCCGGAAACGCCCCGATGTCTTCGGCGGTGATCGCGTCCATGAAATGATCGGCGTTCTTCTTCCGATCAAGGGACTGGCGCAGGCTGGCCCGAATGCCGACGACGACGATCTCTTCGATCTTGCCCGACGGCGTCCCGCTCGCTTCGCCCCGAGACTCCCTGTTGCCCACCAATACGGATGCAACGCCGGCGGCAACGCGCTGCATCACGTTCCTGGGCCCGGGCCGCGATCCGTCGGCCCCCTCGCCGGTCGTAACGCGGATCTCGTTCCCTACGAGGATGGTGTCTAAGTCGTTGATCCGGTAGCCCAGCCCGGTGTTGGCCAGCAACTGCTCCAGCGCCGCCGTCGGGTGATAGCTGCCGGAGACCTCGGAGGTCGACTTGCCCGCGATCTCGTCTTCGACGAACAGGATTTCCTTGCCGCTCTGCAGCGCGAACTCGTTGAGCGCGCTGCCCAGATCCTGAGCCTCGATGTGGAACCGGACGGTACCCGTCGCATCGGCAGCCTCGTCGGCAGCCGCCGCAGCGGCTGCAACAGACCCGGCTAGGAGCATCGCCACCGATGCTCGGAGCGCGGTTCTGATTCCGACAGCTGCGACCACCTGCGCTCTACCCCTGACGCCGCGCCGAACGCTGCCGTTAGTCTAGCGGCTGGGCAGAACCTTGGATGTCGGACGCCTCGTCAACCCAGACCAGGGCGATCTGGTCGGGTCCGAGGCGATGGGCTTCGACGGGGTAGAGTTCCTCCACCGCTCGGAGGAACGAATCGGTACTGCCGGCTTTGAAGACCCCGCCAATCTGGATGCCATCGAGTCGTTCATCGTCATCGAGAACGAGCTTCCTCGTACTGTAGCGATTGATCTCATCGATCACATCCCGCAACGGATCGTCCCGGAACACAAGCTGGCCTGCGCGCCAGCCAGCGACCTGCTCCATGTCCACCGTGACCACCCTCGGGGGTTCGTTCCGCCTCGCAATCAACTGCTCACCGGCGTTGAGGACGGTCCCACCCGACGCGGCAACGCCGACGGGATTCCGCGTCGGCGCGAGTGCCGTAGCGCCCCGATTCACCTCGTCGACGGCGACGCGACCTTCCAGCAACGTCACCAGAACACCGAGTTCGGCGTCGATCCGGACATCGAAAGCCGTGCCCATCGCCACGATACGCCGACCGAGGGCGAGCACCTCGAACGGACGCGGATCCTTCGCCACCTCGAAGTGAGCCTGTCCGCGCACCAGCACCAGTCGCCGAACATCGGAATGCTCGGCAAAACGCACCTCGACCACCGTGTCGGTGTTCAACGTTACCGACGAGTCATCCGGCAATCCAACGGTGGAGCGCTCGCCAACGGCCGTTTCGAACGTGCCTGCCGCAACGCGCGGCTGCTGATCGACTTGAGGGTCAGCGGGGCTTGGCGGGTACAGCAGCACACCCAGGATCAGCGCACAGGCGGCCGCGAACCCCATCCCCGCATAGCGGCGCAACGGCCTCGGCGACTTGCCCGTTTCCCTGAACACGCGCTCGCCGAGTCTGGTCAATTCGGCGCTGCCAAGGTGCTGATCGACGGTCGCCAATGCCCGTCGCGCATTCGAATACGCCTCGGCATGCGAGGGGTGCGTGGCGCGCCACTTCTCGAACGCCGCCCGGTCGGAGGGTGCGCAGCCCGGCGAGTCCAGCCGCATGACCCAGTACGCGGCGGCTTCCTCCACCGAACCCGACGGCGGGGCGTGCAGACGAACCAGCTTCATCTCATCGCCCGCCCAGGCTCGATGCCAGATGGGCAATCGCCCTGATCATGTGTTTCTCCACCGCGCTCACCGAGACACCCAGTCTTCTCGCAACACGCTTCTGTCTAATACCTTCGACGCGACAGAGCACAAAAACCTGACGCGTACGCTCCGGCAATTCGGCAAGTGCCCCAAGTACCGCATCGACCGACTCGATGCCCTCCACCTCATCCGGAGGACCGTGTTCCGCCCACAGATGGCCCTCGGTAAATTCCTCGTGCCCGTCTTCGGCACGCGTTTCCTTCTTGCGAAGATAGTCCCGCCACACGTTGGTGGCGGTGCGCATCAGGTACGCTTCCGGCTGACCGATGCTGTCCCAATCGCCACGAACGGCCAGCCGTAGCAACACCTCTTGAACAAGATCCTCGACGTCCGCGGGCTGACGCGCGCGCTTGCCGAAAAAGCGCTTGAGCGCAGGACGATACTCCCGCGCCAGCACCGCGAACCGTTCGGCACCGTCCGGCACGAGGTCAGGTTGCGCCCGGATCATCTGACATCCGTTTCCCAAACGCGGCCATCATAGGGTCCACGCCGCCATCCGGCAAACCGGGCTCGACGCCAAAAAACAGGTGAGGGAATCGGCGTCCTCTACGTCTAGCCTACACGGGGGATGGTATCCCAACCAAAGCCGTGCACGGATCAACCGGAGCACGGAACGTCGCCGTAGAAGGGGAACGACAGCATGTCACCGAAGACCAAATCACATCCTGCAATCTGGCGCCTGGTGGCTGGTGCAGCCATGCTGCTTACCGGCAACGCGCTCGCCCAGGAAGAGGCGGAAGACGAGGCAACCGCCGACGACGAGGACGACGTCGAAGTGGTCATCGTCCGCGGCATCCGCACCAGCCTCGAGCAGTCGCTCGAACGCAAGCGACAGGCCGACCACTTTGTCGACGCGATCACCGCGGAGGACATCGGGGCGTTCCCGGAACAGAACCTGGCGGAAGCCTTGCAGCGCATCAGCGGCGTCGCCATCGACCGCAAGAGCGGCGAGGGCAAGTTCGTCAGCGTCCGGGGCCTCGGTCCCCAGTTCGTGCAAACGACCATCGCCGGGCGCGTCTCGGCGTCCAACAACGCGCCGGGAAGCCACGACGGCCGGGGTCAGACCAACCCGAAATCCCGCGTCGTCGGATTCGACGCCTTCCAGGCGGGGCTGGTACAGGCCGTCGAGGTGCACAAGTCGCCTCGGGCCGATCACGTGGAAGGCGGACTCGGCGGCTTCGTGGACATCCAGCCGCGCAAGCCCCTGGAACTGGGCGAGCGGCACATCGCCTTCGCGCTGGACTCCACCATCAACGAGCTGGCGGACGACACGGCGCCCGGCGTCTTCGCGCTCTTCAGCGACGTGTTGAGCGAGACGATGGGCTTTATGGTTTCGGCGCAGTGGGACAATCGGGTGTTCCGCTCGGACTCCATTCACCACTACGGCTTCATCAACAATCCGCTGCCGGTGGTGATTGACGGCGTGAACCTCGGGACCGGCTACTACCCGAAACAGATTCACGGGGAACTGCATCTCACCGACCGGGACCGCCTTAACATCTCCTCCGCCCTGCAATTCCAGCCTTCCGACCGTGTCGATGTGACCTTGGACATGCTGTACACCAAGAATGAGGCCTCGGAGATCGACTACTGGCGGTCCTTCCGCCTGTCCCAGGGTCATCCGAGGATCACCGCCGCGGAACGCTACGACGACAACGGCACCGGCATCTTCTCCATGGTCTCGACCTCGGGCGCGGGCGCGTTCATGCAGCACGCCACCGAGGAAGTCGACAACGTGGCGGTGAACTACGGTGCCAACCTGCAGTTGCAGGCCACAGACAGGCTTTCCCTCAACTTGGATGTGGCGGTGTCCGATACGGAAGCGCCGATCCAGAACCGGGACGCCCTGATGCGGAACACGCGGGCGCAGATGACCTACCACCAGAACGGCCCGGGCGGAATCCCCTCCTTGACCTCGACTTCTCCCTTGACGGACCCCAATTTCTTCAGCGTCGTGAAGCAGTCGGTGCAGGAGCATATCGTCGACGACTCGAACATCCAGTTCAGGGTGGATGCGACCTACGAACTCGACGGGGACTGGCTCGACACGGTCCAGGTCGGCTTCCGGTCCTACAGCCAGGAACGCCGGGACAGGTCCAGGTATCTGAACAGCAGGGCTTTCATCAATGATCCGATCAATGACTTCGGCGGCGGCCTCGAATTCCCCGCGAATGCGGACTTCCTGGACGCCATCGGGGCGGACATCCCCAAACGGGTACTCAGCCCGCCCTTCTACGCCCTCCAGGACGCCTTCATCACCCGGGCGGTCGAGATCCGGGCCGGCGGCGGGTTCAACACGGGAACCGGCAAGTCCCTCGACGAATACACGTCCGGCCGCTTCAACGAAGACGTCGACCACGAGGACGACAGCACCGCGTTGTACGCCATGGTCACGTTCAGCGGCGAACTGGGCGACATACCGTATTCCGGCAATGTCGGCGTGCGGTACGTCGACAACGACACCAGCTCGGAGGGGCAGGTCGCGCAGCCCTACGGCATCGACTTCAGCGACGAGACGGCGCCCGAGATCCTCATAGGCGCCCCGGAGTTCATCAGTCAAGGACACGCATACGAGCACTTGCTGCCGTCCTTCAATGTCCGGCTCGATCCTCGGGACGACCTCGTGATCCGGCTGTCGGTCGCCAAAGTGATGAGTCGGCCGGACTTCGGCCGAACGCGCCCCAACTTGAGCGTTCAGCCAAGAAACCGCACCATGCGGGGCGGCAACGCCGAACTCGACCCGACCATCGGGGTGCAGTTCGATCTGGCCGTGGAGTGGTATTTCGCGGACTACTCGATCTTCTCGGTGGGCCTCTTCACCAAGAACATGGAAGGGTTCATTCAGGATGACTTCGAGTCAGTCCCGTTCCCCAACATCATCGACCCCATAACGAACGCGCCCCTGGTACTCGACCACTTCACGCCGCTCAACACGGCGGATTCGAGCCTGGTCGGCTTGGAGCTTTCGTTCCAGCGGACGATGGAGGGCCTGCTGCCGCCGCCATTCGACGGGCTCGGCGTGATCGCCAACTACACGTTGATCGACTCCGGGTCGGACTTCGTAAGCCAGAAGACGAACGCCTCGTACAGCGTTCCGGGCTTGTCCGACAACACGGTCAACTTCACGGTGTTCTACGAGAAGGGTCCGTGGAGCGGCCGCGTGTCGCACAACTTCCGCGACGAGTTCCTGGACAACATCGGCGTCGCCTGGCAACCGCACCCCACGTTCGTCGAGCCGTACAGCCAACTCGATGCGGCGCTCAGCTATGCGCTGAACGACAAGCTCAAGTTCGCCGTCGAAGCCATCAACCTAACCGACGAGAACGTCTACTACTACCATCGGTTGGGAACGGGCACCCAGGATCACTTCGCGGCAGCGATCAACGCCGGACGTCGGTTCCAGTTGGGCGTGCGCTACAAGCTGTAGGGCGTCGTTACTTCCCTGGTGGTCGGCTCGTCGCTTAAGCCGTCACCAGGGAAACGCAACCCAGCGGAACCAACGCTTAACGCGGGTTCTGAACCAAGGCGGCGGAACTCGGCGGGCACGGACAACGCCGCGGCAGGTGGGGCTGGCCTCAGCGGGCCCTTGGGCCGGGCGTGAGAGATTTCGTACCCGCCGTAGTGGTAATGTCCGGCATACGGGCGTTAAGGGGTGCGGCATCATGGCCGCACTCCACAGACTCGGTAGTACGCAGCAATGACAACGGGAGAAGCCACCTCCAACAACGAACCGACCCGAAGCGCCCGGTTGGTCCTACCCGCATGGCTAGACGGAAGGACGATCGCCGTGTTGACGACCGTCGTGACTGCGGCGTTGACCCTGGGCACGATGATGCAGACGGCCCATTCGAACCTCGAGGGAAGCATCGACCAGGTTCGCCGGGATCTCGGCAATAACATCGACGAACTCCGCCGAGATCTCGGCAACGACATCGACGAACTCCGCCGAGATCTGCGCAACGACATCGACAAGGTCCGCACAGAGATCTCGTCGGATATTGCCGGCCTCGACGACCGCCTCCGCTCCGTGGAGGTCGACGTCGCGGCAATCCGTGCAGCGATGGTGGGATTCGACGCCCGGCTCAGCGCCGTCGAGGCGGATGCGCGACCGTCGAACAAGGCTGTACCGCCCAGCTAGCGTTCGTGAGCGGTGCCCATCTGGACAGTTGAGAGCGAGACGCGCACGGCGATGAAGGCGCCGTAGGGGCGAGGCTATCGTGCCCGAAAGGGCGCGCCCTCGCCCGTGTTCGCCCCAACACGGGCTTCGGTTCAGGCGATGCGGGCGACCACAAGGGTCGCCCCTACGGCTCGTCGGATGAGAGTCGCGAGTAAAGGAGGCCGCGCCAGTGGCGGACAAACCGAACGTTCTGTGGATCAGTTTCGAGGACTGCCTGCCGCTCTACGGCTGCTATGGCGACCCGGTCGCACGCACGCCGGCAGTTGACCGCCTGGCATCCGAAGGGTGCATCTATCCCCATGCGTTCTCGACGGCGCCGATCTGCGCGCCGGCACGGGCGGCGGTGATCACCGGGATGTATCCGACCAGCATCGGTGCCCACCACATGAGGACAACCCGCGGTCAGGCATACGACGCACCGGCACCGCACTACGTCAAATGCCTGGGCGAGTATTTGCGGCGAGAGGGTTACTACTGCTCCAACAACGTCAAGACGGACTACCAGTTCGAACCGCCGTTCGCCGCCTGGGATGACTGTTCCAACACCGCTCACTGGCGGAACCGGCCCGACATGACGATGCCCTTCTTCGCCGTATTCAACCCCGAATTCACCCACGAATCGGGTATGTGGGAAGAGGACCGCAACTGGCCGTTCAGCTACGTGCTGCCGCAGCGGATTCAAGCCACCGACCCCGATGCCGTCGAGGTGCCGCCGTATTTCCCGGACACGCCCAGGGTCAGACGGAGCATCGCCAAGGACTACGACAACATCGCGCTATGCGACCAGGTGTTGGACGTGCTGCTCGCACAGCTCGAAGAAGACGACCTGGCCGACAACACGATTGTCGTGCACTGGAGCGATCACGGGCCGATGCCCCGGGGGAAACGCCACCCCTACGACCAGGGAATACACTCGCCGATGATCATCCGGTGGCCGGGGATGATCGAGCCCGGCACCACTAGCGACCGGCTCGTCAGTACCGTTGACTTAGGTCCGACGATGCTCAGCGCTTGCGGAATCACCGTGCCGCCGCATATGCAGGGTCGTGCCTTCCTGGGCGGGCATGCCGGATCCGAAAGGCAATACGTCCATGCATCCGTCGACCGTTCCGATGCCGACTACGACATGGTCAGGGCGGTTCGGAACCGGCGCTACAAGTACATCAAGAACTATTTCCCCGAAAAGCCGTACCTGCTCTGGAACTCGTTCCGCAACCGCCACCCCATCATGCAGGAGTGGTACCGCGCCTGGCTGGAAGGCGAACTGAACGAGACGCAGTCGATCATGTTCGCCGAAACACGGCCCATCGAGGAACTCTACGATACTCGGACAGATCCCTGGGAGGTGCACAACCTTGCCGAGGACGGCGACCATCGAGACGTGCTTGACCGCATGCGCGAGGAACTCGATGCCTGGCAGAAGGAAACCGGAGACCTTGGAATGGTCGACGAACGGGTCATGAAGACCATTCACTATCCAAACGGAGAGAAACCCGTCTGCGCCGAAGCCAGGTGCCTGGTCTTCACGACGGGCTCTTACGGGCAAGCGCCGGCACCTGACGCGTTCAGCCTGCCCGACAACCACCGGTTGCAGTTGTTCAGTCCAACCCAGGGATGCAGCATCTGCCACACGCTCGACGACGGCGACGCCCGCTGGCGGGTGTACACCGGGCCCATCCGGCTTCCACCCGGCGACCATCGCCTGAGGACGCGGGTCTCCCGGATTGGCTATCGGGACAGTCCGGAAAAGACTTTTGAGATTGCGGTGAAATCGGAGTAAGCACATGCGGGATGCCGAAATTGCAGTGGACCAAGGCCGCAATGCGCGGCCGGAAATGCGACGCTACATCGGTCAATTGCAGCGAGATGGCCTCACAGGGCCGTTCGAGTTGGCCGACCAGTCGATACTCGACGCGGTATCCGAGGTGGCCATCGGGCTACAGGCACTGCAACGGGCGCAGAACTCGCTGGCGACCCTGGCGGGACAGGAACTCCGCCACACCACGCTGATCAACAGACACATGGCGTTCGGCGTGATAGGGGAACTCTTCCTCGACGCCAACCTGCAGTCCGTGGTAGCGGACTGTTTCGGCAGGGACCTCGTGCTCTGGCAGACCAAGTTCTTTCCGAAATACCAGGGCGTCGGCGAGAACCGATGGCACCACGACCGCATTGTCGAAAACGGCGATGACCCCGTCAGGGTCTACGACACCAGCAATCACTTCTCCTTTGTCGTGGCGCTGTCGGATCTCGGAATGGAACACGGCAG
>JAPOYW010000380.1 GCA_026706425.1 Gammaproteobacteria bacterium | reverse complement strand
ACGGGAACTGGCAAACTAACGCTCGGCCAATCCCCAAACGTCGCGCCTTGTGCGCCGACGAGTCGCGTCGAGTTCAGTCAAGTTGCGTACGGCGGCGTAGAATGCGCGGCCATGGCGGATTCGGCGGACATGCTGCGGGAAGAACGCAAACACCAGGTTGCACTTGGCTACCGGGTGTTCGCCGCGCTGGGCTGGGGCGATCTCGGCGACGGGCATATCAGTGCCCGCGATCCCGAACAGGAAGACTGCTTCTGGCTGCTCGATGTGGACACGCCGTTCGGCCAGGCGTCGCCCGACAAGCTGGTGCTCGTGCAGCCCGACGGATCGGTGGTCGGTGGCAGCGGCAAGACCAACCTGCCGGCCTACTACATTCACTACCCCATCCTCGCGGCCCGGCCCGACGCAACGAGCGTCGCGCACACCCACACGACCTACGGCACGCCGTTCTCGGCATCGGCGACGCTCTTCGAGCCCATCACCCAGGAGGCCTGCATCTTCTACCACGATCACGCCGTCTTCGACGACGAGGAAGTGCAGGTGCAGAGCGTCGACTGCGGCGAGCACATCGCCCGGGATCTCGGCCGCAATCGCGGCGTCGTGCTGCGAAACCACGGCCTGCTGACCGTCGGCGCCACCGTGAAGCACGCCGTGGCCTGGTTCGTCATGATGGAACGCGTCGCCGAAGCGCACTTGAAGGCGCGCGACCCCAAACCCATCTCCCACAACGCCGCCCTCTACGCGAAAGCCGACCTGACCACGGACGAGTACACCAACTCGGTGTTCGATTTTCTGGTAGGCCACCACCTCCAGGCGCATTGACGGTCCGATGAGATACGTGTCGACACGGGGCGACACCGCGCCCATGCCCTTCTCCGAAGCGGTGCTTACCGGCCTCGCGCCAGACGGTGGCCTCCTGGTTCCGGAACGTTTCCCGGACGTCGCGGACAGGCTCGATGCCTGGCGGGAACTCTCCTACGTGGAGTTGGCCCAGGCGATATTCCGGCTGTACGTGGACGACATTCCGGCCGCGGATCTCGATGCCATCGTGGCGGACGCCTTTACCGCCTTCGACCACCCGGACATCGTGCCGCTGGTGGATCTCGGCGATTTCAAGGTGCTGGAGCTTTTCCACGGGCCGACGCTGTCGTTCAAGGATGTCGCGCTGCAGATTCTCGGGCGCGTGTTCGACTACCTGCTCGGGAAGTCGGGCCAGCATCTGAACATCGTCGGCGCCACGAGCGGCGATACCGGCAGCGCGGCAATCTACGGGGTGCGCGGTCGCGAGAACCTGAGCATCTTCGTGCTCTATCCAAACGGGGGCACGAGCGCGCTCCAGGAATTGCAGATGACCGCGGTTCCCGACGCCAACGTGCACTGTCTCGCCATCGACGGCAGCTTCGACGACTGCCAGTCGATACTCAAATCGACCTTCGGCGATCTCGAGTTCAAGGCCCGGCACCGGCTCGGTGCCGTCAACTCGATCAACTGGGCTCGTGTACTGGCGCAGATGTCGTACTACGTCCATGTCTGTCTGCGCTCCGACGGTCCTGCGGTATTCGCGGTGCCCACGGGAAACTTCGGCAATATCTTCGCCGCCATCGCGGTGCGCGAGATGGGTGTCCCCATCGGACGTTTCGTGCTCGCCACCAACGACAACGACATCCTGGCGAGGTTCTTCCGGACGGGCGTTTACCGTCGTGGCGCCGTGCACCAGACCATCAGTCCGTCCATGGACATCCAGGTCGCGAGCAACCTGGAACGGTTCCTCTGGCTGCGCTTTGACCGGGACCCGGAGCGGGTCAAGCGGTTCATGGCGGATTTCGCCAAATCAGGCGAGGCGGCCATCGGCGATGGCAAGCCCGTCGATGAGGGTGTCGACGCCGTGGCCATTGATGTCTCCGTTACCAAGTCCGCGATGCGGGACATCCACGAACGCTACGGCTACGTCGCCGACCCGCACAGCGCGGTCGGCATCGAGGCGGCCCGCCGCGCGTCAAGGACCGCCAACGGAACACGGCCGGTGTGCATCGCCACCGCCCATCCCGCCAAGTTCCCGGATGCGGTGATCGAGGCCATCGGGTCCAGAGCCCAAGACGCCGCCCGGCATCCTCGCCTAGACTATCTCGATGTCGCCTCAGCGCGACGCACGGTTCTACCGGCGGACCTGAACGCGGTCATGAACTACCTGAGCGACAATGCGACTTAGTCTCGGGTGACGAGCGTGCGCAAATGATCACGAGCCGCCGGCCCCATCCCTCACTAGCGCCTTTCGTCGCAACAGTGTGGGCAACTTGGCCTGCGACCTCATCGGATGCTGAGCCGGCGCGGGAGCGGCTTCTCCCAACCGGAGAGATGCATCTCGCATTTCGCCTCGGCGGTGCGGCGTTCCGGCTCTACGATGGTTCCGCCGACCTCGACGGCCAGACGTTCGGACATGCCGTGGTCGGCGGTCCCCGCAAGCAAAGCTACGTTAAGGTGGCCGTACACGAAGTGTTCGCTTATCTCCATGTCGACGCCGCCGCCGAGGCAATCGAGTTCTACAAGAGGGCGTTTGGCGCGACGGAAAAGCTCAGACTGGCGGAGCCAGACGGACGAATCGGCCATGCCGAGCTCGACTTCGACGGCAACACGTTGATGTTGGCGGACGAGCACCCCGAAATCGGGGTCAAGGGGCCTCGCAGCGTCGGTGCCTCGACCGTGACCGTCCACCTGCACGTCGATGACACCGACGCCATCGTCGACCGTGCCGAGAAGGCTGGTGCGAGCGTGGAGTCACCACCCACCGACATGTTCTACGGTGAGCGCACGGCGATCCTGCGCGACCCGTTCGGCCACCGTTGGAACATCGGTCACGCCATCGAGGCCGTCTCCCCCGACGAAATGCAACAACGCTACGACGCGATGTTCGAGCGGCGGGACAAATGATCCTCGACGACAAACTTGCCGCCGGCGACGTCATCGTCCTCGACGGCGCCATCGGCTCCGAAATCGACCGCCTCGGCGGGAAGATGGACGCCGCCGCCTGGTGCGGCGTATCCAATTGGACGGACCCCGACACGGTGCGTCGGGTGCACGAGTCCTACCTCGAAGCAGGCGCCGACGTGATCACGGCCAACACCTTCGCGACCTGCCGGCATGTGCTGGAAGCTGCCGGTTACGGCGCCGAGACGGTCGCCATCAACCGTCGCGCCGTCGAGCTCGCCCGGCAAGCGCTGGAGAACGTGGCGCCCGACCGGCCGGTGGCGATTGCCGGTTCGATGTCCAACAACGTGGCATGGCTTCCCGGGACCGTCGGTCCCGATCCGGCGTACGAGCCGACCCCCGAACGGGAAGCGGCCAACTACCGGGAAATGGCCGATACCCTCGCCGAAGCGGGATGCGACCTGCTCGTGATGGAGATGATGACGGACGTGGATCACGCGAGCCGCGTTACGCAAGCCGCACTGGCTACCGGACTGCCGGTGTGGACGGGCATCAGTACGAGCCAAGGACCGGGCGGAGAGATGCTTGGCTGGAACATCGCCCAAGAGGAGGCGGATGGCAGGCTTTCAGATGACTTTGAACAGGGAGCGACGTTGCCGCTCGGGACGATCATCGACGCGCTCTCGGCACTTGGTCCCCAGGTCATGGGCATCATGCACAGCTCGCTGCCTTCCACGACGCCCGGACTCGACGTGCTGTTCGATCAATGGCGCGGGCCGGTCATGGCCTACCCCGAAGCGACCGGTTTCGATGCCGAGACCCGTCAACACCTGGGCACGGTTCCGGTGGACGTCTTCGCCGAGCACTGCCGCGGCTGGGTAGAGAAAGGCGTTCAGATCATCGGCGGCTGCTGCGGTGGAGTCGTTGCCCGAGCGTCCGGGAAGGCGCCCGTAGCGCCCCAGTGCCGTCCCGGCGCACAGCGATTCGGGCGGGACAAGCCCCGCCCCTACAGGACCCCGGGAAACAGCGCAGCCTTTTTCTTTGGAAAGCCCTCGAAGTTCTCGTGGTACCAATTGCGGCGCCACAGTGCTCGGGGTACGAGGTTCGCCATCGTCCAAAGCGCGAACGCGAGCCCCGGCAGCGACCAGGTCAACAGTGCGAAGCCCACCCACTCGACGATTTCGCCGGCGAGGTTGGGACAGCAGACCAGGTATGAAGGGGCCACCGGCGGGTACCACGGGGCCGGCGTTCCCCATGCGAAGATGGCGGAGGCGGTAGTCGGCCCAGACATTATCGGGCGTTCAGTCGCCTGCCCGTGCCAAGATGACCGAGGCGCCCCACGGGATCCCAACCGGCGAGGCCCGCCGCCATAGCCGGCAATGCCGCCAAGGCCCAGATGGCGGCAGCGACAAGGAAAAACTGCGCTAGCGTGACGCCCACCGGCCGGGCGGCTCGAAAGCGCCCTGCCAGGCACCGACGCGCTGGCGTTGCGCCTCGTCCTGGAGTGTGCCCATGTACACGCCGCCCTCGCCCTCCGTAAACGCAAAGCCGGCCGCCACCATTCTCGCCTGGAGACTGTTCGCGTGGAAGAAGTCCTCCAAGGCAGTCGGCACGGGTTCACCTTCGCCCCGGGGCACGCAGACACCCAAGTTGGGGAAAAACACTAGGCAATGCACGGGGCGGTCCTGAACGAGGGACTGCAGAAAAGTAGTCGCCTGGCGCCCGCACTCGTAGACCGCGCCATCCGCGTCGCTGCAGGTCTGGTCCGGACGGAGCGCTTCGATGCCCATCAACACGACGATCTCGCCTTGTTCCAGAAGGAGCGTCTCGCCGTCGACGGCGTTCGCCCAGCTTGGACCCACCGCCCGGTAGACGTCACTGGTCATCACGCGCGGAAGGTCCGGATTCGTCGCCAGGATTCCTCCGAAGAGCACCGCGACCGCCACGCCGACCCTGACTACGCCCAACTTTGGCAGTTCGCCGTGCAGACGATCCAGTATCCGTCGCAGAGGACCCACGATCCTCGCTATCCCGTGGAGCATGATCGCTAGGCTTGCCAGGACATACACCGAGAAGACGCCGAACTCGTCCACCGAGGCGGCGGCACCCGGAACGATGATGGCGGAGAAGAACAGACCCACGCTGCTGCCGAAGAACAGGCTCCAGTTCCAGAGCAGCATGGACGAGCCCGACAGCAGCGCGAACGGACGCAGGTTGCCGGCATCGAACACATCCAGCACCGGCGGATCGAGGCGGAAGATCTCGCGCGCAAGGGTCGCCGTGAGGTCGTCGTCGCCGAGCGCCCCGTCGAGCATGCGCAGTCGCGCCGCCGTCAGCCACAACATGAACCAGGCGAATACCAGGCAGCCGATGGGAAGTACGGAGACGGGAATGCTGTATTCGCCTATCGACACCGACCCCTGGGCCGCGCCGCCGATATTGGCCAGCGAGGCGAGGAAGATGGTCAGGAGCGTCCCGATCATCGAGATCCAGAACAGCTTGGAGAGCGCCTTGATCGCCCGGAGAAGCGCTTCCACGGGAAGGGTCAGCGGGCTGATGCCGGCGTAGTCCACGCCGCGCAGCCCCGGGTCCGGGCGTTCCCTGGACTCCGCCGGCTACGCCGGGTCGTCCGTGCCCGAACTTGGTTCAGCCATGGGTCCGGGCCATTCGAGATTCCAGATCCGCGAGAGCGGCGGGCAACTGCTTGAGGTTGGTGACGGTTGCGGTGGCATCGGGCGTTGCGTCCGAACCGCCGAGATTGACCCACACCGTCGCCATTCCCGCCGCGGTGGCACCCTGGACGTCATCGATCTCGTGATCGCCGATGTGCACGGCCTCGCCGGGCGACACGCCGGCGTGGCGCATCGCGCGTTCGAACATCGCCGTGTGGGGTTTGCTCGCGCCCACGTCCGCGGCGCAGTAGCCGAACGAGAAATAGCGGTCGAGGCCCAGCCGCGCGAAGTCGGCGTTGCCGTTGGTAAGCGATGCCAGGGTGTAGGAACCGGATAGCGTTTCCAGGACATCCAGCGCGCCGACGAAGAAATCGATGCGGTGGCGCCAGTCCAGGAATTCAGCGAACGCACCCGCCGCTAGCTCGGCTGCCTTCGACCGCGAGTAGCCGCAGTGTTCGATGGTCTCGGCAAGCACACGCTCGCGCAGCAGAGAGATGTCGTGCACGATGCCCGGATTATCGGCGATGACGCCGTCTCGGATGGCGGTGTGATCCTCCTTCGCCAAACGCTGGTACTCGGGGACGCGGGGTCGCAGCCAGTCGCGCATTCGACGCTCCGCGCGACCGATCACCACGTCAACGCTCCACAGGGTGTTGTCGAGGTCGAAGGTGACGAGCCGAATCACGGTGTCGATTGCTTAACGCGCCCGTAGGGCGCGCAGCGGCCCTCGTCCGATGTCGCGGACTTGCGACGCGCGCGCGGGTGCGCGGCGTCGTAGACCTTCGCCAGGTGCTGGAAATCGAGGTGGGTATAGACCTGCGTGGTGGAAATGTCGGCGTGGCCCAGGAGTTCCTGCACGGCACGCAGATCCCCGCTCGACTCCAGGAGATGGCTGGCGAAACTGTGCCGCAGCAGGTGGGGATGCAGGCCGTCGTTGCCGGTCGTGCGCGCGGCGATCCTCTTCAGCCTGAGCTGGACATTGCGTGGCGACATGCGTGCCCTGCCCCGGCTCGTGAAAAGCGGATCGCGTCCGCCCGCTTCCGGTCTTTTGGCCAGCCAGGCTCCGATCGCGTCCAGCGCCGCTTTCCCGATCGGCACCACCCGGGTCTTCCGGCCCTTGCCCGTGACCGTGACGAACCCGTTGACCACGTCCAGGTCGCGAATGTCGATGTCGACCAGTTCCGCCAGCCGGATGCCGCTGCCGTAGAGCAGTTCCAGCATGGCGCGGTCGCGCACCTCGATTGGGGACTCGGCAGGTTCGCTGAACAGCCGTGCGGTCTGATCGGGGTCCATGGTCTTCGGCAGCCGTTCGCGCTGCTTCGGCGCCCGGACGCCGATGGCCGGGTTGGCGCCGACTTCCCGGTGCCGGACCAGGTAGTCGAAAAAGCTCCGTACGCTCGACAGGTGGCGGGCGATGGTTCTCGGCGACAAGCCCCGCGCGTGCAGCCTGCCGGCGAAGTCCCGTACATCGTGGGATTTGATTCGTGCGGTCGGGATCCCACCCGAATTCGCGACGAAGCGCGTGAGATCCCGGCGATAGGCCGCGACCGTGTGTTCCGACGCGCGTCGCTCCACGCGGAGATGGGTGAGAAACCGTTCGACATCGGCGTCCATGCCGACCTCCGTGTTCATCCCGCCGCGTAGCTAGGCCGGATTCGGCGCCGACGCGTCAAATCCGTCGAACTCCCAGGCGTACGAGTGTCCGCGACAGCACGTCGCCGATGTAGAGCAGGAACACCTTGCCCATGTCGGGCGAAAACCGCTGCGGATCCCAGGACCCGATCGCCAACGTCGCGTTGAGGCCATCCACCCGCAACGGCACGATGGCGATGGAGCCGACCGCGTCGAGGGAACTGTCCGGAAACAGAGCGGCGTACTCCTCGGGCCGATGCGCGGCGCACAGGGGAAGCGTGTGGTCGAACAACTGCGGGAGCGGCGGCGGTTCGCCCGTGGCGACCCCGGTCAAGTGATGGAGGCTCGCAGGCGGCGACCATCCTTCGACGAAACAGGTCGCATGGTCGGCGTCGAAGCCCTCGACCAGGCAGCACGCCAGGACCTCGTCGAGGCTCGCCAAGTCGGCCGCATCCATCAGAGCGAGGGTGAACGTCGTGGTGCGGGAAAACACGCGGTCGTTGGCATCGGCATTCTCGAGCAGCGTCGTCAACTGTTCACGCAGGTTCTTGTTGCGTCCACGCAGCGCGATGACCTGTCGTTCAAGCAGCGATATGGCTTCGCCGGAATCGGCGGGCAGTTCCACCTCGGAAAGCACGTCGGGGCGCCGGACGAAGAAGTCCGGGTGTTCGGCAAGGAACGCTGCCACGGTCTCGTCTTCCAAAGCCGGCGCATCCTCCGCCGGTTTGGTGGTCGGCGCTGCCGTACCGACTGAAGGCTCCCGACGGGTTACGGTCATAGTTCGATTCGCCCGGTGTAGACAAACTGAGTCGGTCCCGAGAGTGTAGCGGGCGAGCCGTGCCCTTGCCATTCGAGGCGAATCTTGCCCCCCGGCACGGAAATCTTCGCCCGCGGCTCGAACCGGTCGTGCAGGCGGGCGGCGACCATGGCTGCACAAGCGCCGCTGCCGCAGGCACGTGTCTCCCCCGCCCCCCGCTCGTAGACCCTAAGCCGCCCGAAGCGCCGGTCCACAACCTGGAGAAAGCCCACGTTGACCTGCTCGGGGAAGCGTTCGTGACGCTGCAGGGCGCTCCCGATGCCCTCGACATCGGCTCGTGACACGTTGTCGACGAATACCACCGCATGGGGATTGCCCATCGACACCGGCGTCACCTCGACGCAGTCGCCGCCCAAGTCGATGACATAGGATGTTGCCGCCTCGTCAGCCAGGAACGGCACCCTGGCGGGTTCAGTGCTCGGCACGCCCATGCCGACCCGCACCTGGTCGCCGTCGAGCAATTCGGTACGAATGCTCCCGGCTGCGGTTTCGACGATGAGATCCCGTTTGACGGTAAGTTCCTCGTCGACCACGAACCGTGCAAAGCAGCGCGCGCCGTTTCCGCATTGCTCGGCCTCCGAACCGTCGGCATTGAAGATGCGCATCCGGAAGTCGGCGTCGGGATCCCCCGGCGGCAGGACGGCCAGCAACTGGTCGAAGCCCACGCCCGTGCGACGGTCGCTCCATGTTCGAATCTGATCGGGTGGCGGCATGCCCCGCTGCGTAACCAGGTCGACGACCATGAAGTCGTTGCCGAGGCCATGCATCTTGGCGAAGCGAAGCTTCATCTACCTTGGTCGCCACGTACTACCGATCTGCTCGGATTATACGGCTGGCGCTAACCGGACCGTGCTAGCCGAACGTCTCCAGGCGGAGTACGTCGCTGATCGTCTCCCGTTTTCGCACTACGGAAAACTCCTCGCCGTCGACCAGCACCTCCGCGGCGCGGGGACGCGTGTTGTAGTTCGAACTCTGCACGAAGCCGTATGCCCCGGCGGTTCGTATGGCGAGAAGATCGCCTTCGTCCGGCGCGAGTTCGCGGTCGAGAGCCAGGAAGTCCCCGGTCTCGCAGATCGGACCCACGACATCCCAACGCTTAAGGGCACCACCGTTCTCGGCCACCGGCTCGACGGCATGCCAAGCCTGGTACAGGGCCGGGCGAATCAGGTCGTTCATCGCCGCATCCACCACGGCAATATTCCGAAGCCCGGGCGCCGGCGCGGGCTTCAGGTACTCCACCCGCGTAAGCAGAACCCCCGCATCGGCGACGAGGCTTCGACCCGGTTCAACCCGCAGTTGCAGCGGGCGTTCGGCCAGGGTCCGCCGGAGCACTTCCCCCAGCATCTCGAGATCGAGGGCCGGCTCGTTCCCGTAGGCGACCCCGAAGCCGCCGCCGATATCGATGTGATCCAGGGCGATGCCTTCCCGGGCCAGGGCGTCCACCAGTTCGAGCAGCGCCGTCAATGCCCCCTCGAACGGCTCGACGTCGGCGATCTGCGAACCGATGTGACAGTCGATGCCGGCCACCGTCAGTTCGGGGGACGCCCACGCACGGCGGTAGAGGTCCAGGGCCTGCGCGGGCGGCACGCCGAATTTGCTTTCCTTGAGTCCGGTGGCGATGTAGGGATGCGTATTGGCATCCACATCGGGATTCACGCGAACCGACACCCGGGCCTTGCGGCCGAGTAGCCGCGCCCGGGCTTCGAGCCGTGCGAGTTCCGAGGCGCTCTCCACGTTGAACGCGTCGATGCCGCACTTGATGCCGAAGTCGATGTCCGCCGTCGACTTGCCGACGCCCGAGAAGACGACCCGTTCCGGATCGCCGCCGGCGTGCAGCACCCGTTCGAGTTCGCCGCCGGATACAATGTCGAAGCCCGCTCCGAGCTTCGCCAGACGGGCGAGGATCGCCAGGTTCGAATTGGCCTTGACGGCATAGCAGATACGATGGTCGACGCCGACGAGCGCGTGATCGATCCGCGTGTACTGCTCGCTCACGCTCCGCCACGAATAGACGTAGACGGGCGTGCCCACGGCGGCTGCAATGCGTTCGAGCGGCACGCCTTCGGCGCAGAGTACGCCGTCCCTACGCGCGTAACCCATGCCCCTCTCCGGGTGTCGACCAAGCGGACGCCGTTGTCTGCTCATCGGGCAGTTCGAGAGGACCCTTCTGTCCGCAGGTTGCCGCGCTCGCGCAGAACATTCCCACGAACAGCCAACGCGCAATTCGGCCCGACATGTGGACCTCCCTAGAGTCGGCGACGGGCGGCTTCGATGGCGGCCCGCACCGCCGCGGGCGCCGTGCCGCCGAAGTGATCCCGGGCAGCGACGGCCCCGTCCAGGGTGATCGCGTCGTAGACATCTTCGCCAATCCGATCCGAAAGCCTGGCCAAGTCGTCGAATGGAATCCCCTCCAGGGAAACGCCGCGTTCCACCGCCAGCGCCACGGCCTTGCCGACGATCTCGTGGGCGTCGCGGAACGGTACGCCGTGGCGAACGAGGTAGTCCGCGAAGTCGGTTGCCACGGCGAATCCGACCTCGGCTGCGGCGCGCATCGCTTTGGGATCCGGCTTGATCGCGGAGACGATGCCCGACATCGCTTCCAGGCAGTCGCACAGTGCATCGGCGGAGTCGAACAGCGGCGGCTTGTCCTCCTGGTTGTCCCGGTTGTACGCCAGGGGCTGGCCCTTCATCAGCACGAGCAGCGCGTTGAGGTCGCCGATGATGCGCCCGCTTTTGCCGCGAATCAGTTCCGCTACGTCCGGGTTCTTCTTCTGCGGCATGATGCTCGATCCCGTGCAGTACGCGTCCGGCAATGTCACGAATCCCCATTGCGGCGACGTCCAGAGCACGAGTTCCTCGCACCACCGGGACAGGTGCACGGCAGCGAGGCTGGCGGCGGCACAGAACTCGATGGCGTAGTCCCGATCGCTCACGGCATCCAGAGAATTGGCGCTTGCCGCGTCGAAGCCGAGTTCACGAGCCACGGCAAGCCGGTCGATAGGAAACGTCGTACCGGCCAGAGCCGCGCTGCCCAGTGGCGACACATTGACGCGTTTGCGGCAGTCGCGGAAACGCTCCCGGTCGCGGCACGCCATCTCGAACCACGCCATCAGGTGGTGCGCAAAGGTGATGGGTTGTGCGGTCTGCAGGTGCGTCAGCCCCGGCATGACCGTGTCCGTGTGCGCGCTTGCCAAGTCCACCAGGCGGGTCATCAAGTCGGTCAGGCGTCCGTCGATGACGTCGATGCGGTCGCGCAGCCAGAGTCGAACGTCAGTCGCCACCTGGTCGTTGCGGGATCGACCGGTATGCAGCCGCTTGCCGGCATCGCCGATGAGCTCGGTGAGCCGCGCTTCGATGTTCATGTGGACGTCTTCCAACGCCGGATCCCAAGTGAAGTCGCCTCGCTCGATCTCGGTGCGAATCGCGGCCAGTCCACCGACGATGGCGTCGCAGTCGTCGGCGCCAAGTACGCCAGCGGCCTTCAGGGCGTTGGCGTGGGCGATGGAGCCTTGGATGTCATGGTGGGACAACCGCCGGTCGACATCCACGGAGGCCGTGAAGCGGGCGACGAATTCTGCGGGGGGCGCCGAGAATCGTCCGCCCCACATGCTCGGCTTTGCGTGGTCCTCGTCGGGGTTGCCCGTGTCGCCGTCGTTGGCCATGGTCGATCCGTCGTTTGCGTCCTGTATCCACAAATACGCTGTATTCCCGAAAGGCATTCGGTCGCGAAGACCGCCGGCCAAGCGGGATGTGCCGCCCAGATGACCTTCGATGTACATTCTTGGCGGAAAACCCGTCCATCGAACGTCAACGCGATTGCGATGCGGCACACCATCGGGCTCGCGGAAACCGAGCCGGCGCGCGATTATATCAACCGCCCGCTCTTGAGCATCGGCGCATACCGGTAAAGGGAATCGACTTGCCAGCACTACGCATTGCCACCCGACGCAGCCCCTTGGCTCTGATCCAAGCCCATTTCGTGGCCGCAAGGCTGCGCGAGAAGGATCCGACGCTCGACGTCGAAATTCTCGAGGTCGCGACCCGGGGAGACATCGACCAGTCGGCTTCCCTGGTTCGGACGCCCGCCCAGGACGGCAAACCGGGGAAGGGGGTGTTCATCGACTCGTTGCGCGATGCGCTCCTCGACGGTCGCGCGGACCTAGCCGCGCATAGCATGAAGGACGTGCCGGTTGCGCCCGCCGAGGGTCTTGCCCTGACGACATTCGGTCCCCGGGGAGATCCGCGCGACGCCCTCGTCGCGAGTCCCGGTTCCGACAACCGGGACCTGCACGACCTGGTACCCGGAGCGAAGGTCGCGACGGTCAGCATCCGGCGCCGGGCATTGCTCAAGAGCGTCCTGCGAGACGTCGAGGTGGTGCCCGTCCGGGGCAACGTCGGCACGCGTCTGAAACGGCTCGACGAGGGTCGCTACGACGCCTTGCTGCTCGCATCGGCAGGCCTGGACCGACTCGGGCTCGATGGCCGAATCGCCCAGCGCCTATCCACCGACACATTTGTTCCCGCACCCGGCCAAGGTGCCCTCGCCGTGGAATACCCGGCCACCCGTTCCGATGTCCGCGACCTCTTGGGTCAGGCGGTGGATCCGAATGCCGAACGCTGCGTCGTCGCCGAGCGGGAGGTCGCACGCGCCATCGGCGCCGACTGTGCCCTGCCCCTCGGCGTCCACTGCGTCGGGGAGGGCACCCTGCGCCTGACCGCCTTCGCCGCCGACGACGACGCCGAGCGCGTGCTGCGCGTCTCCCTGACCGGCGATGATCCTCTCGCTTTAGCGCGCGAAGTCGCCCGCCGCCTCGATGCCCTGGGCGCCCGCGAGTTGCTCGGCGTCTGATGCGCGTCTGGCTGGCGAGAACCGAACCCGGGGCCACGCGCCAGGCAGCGGCTCTTGCCGCGCGCGGATTCGGAGTCCTGAAAGCCCCCGTGCTCGGCATCGAACCGTTGCAGACCGCCCTGCCCGAAGAACCTTTCGACGTCGCGGTATTCGTCTCGGAGCATGCAGTATTCTGTGCCGCCGCCAACGGCTGGCATGCGGATGCGGGTTCGGCGATTCCCATCGGGACCGCGACCGCCCGTGCGCTGCAAGCACAAGGCATCGAGCCGAGTTGGCCCGCGCAGGCCAATGCTCAAGGCGTCGTGGATGTCTTTGCGCCGTCGCCACCTGGGCGGGTGCTCGTCGTCAAAGGCCTTGGCGGCCGAACAACCCTCCAGGATTGGCTGCGCACCCGGGACCGAACCGTCGTCGAGTGGGACGTGTATCGACGCGTACCCCTCAACCCTGGGATTTCCGGAGAGCGCGTCGATGTCATCGTAGCGTCGAGCGGCGACGGATTGCGGGTCGTGGAACAACTGTGGTTTGCTGAACGGCGCGATGCCCGCATACCGCTGCTGGTGCCCTCCGAGCGCGTAGCGGACCTCGCCAAGGCGATGGGATTTGAACGCGTGGTCGTCACCGCCGGTGCGGGCTCCTCCGCCGTCGTGGACGCGCTTCTCAAGCTGCGGGAGGGAAGTGAAAATGGCTGATCCCGATCCGGACCCGGCCAAACCCGAGCCGCGGGTTGGCGGGTCCGAGGACTCCAAGCCGAAAGCTCCGACCAAGCCGGGTGATGCGCCTAAGCCGGAGGAGCAGCCGGGCAAGCCCACGCCTAGCGTACCCCCGCCACCCTCGCCGGCAACCGCGCCTTCGAAACCGCGAACCGGACGGATCCTCGCCACCTTCGCCCTGCTGCTGTCGCTACTTGCCATCGGCGGATCGGGTTATCTGGTCTACACGGCATGGCTCACCGACCCGGATGCCCGACTCGAGGCCGCCATTGGCGCATACCAAGGCGATCTCGCCGACTATCAACGTGCGACCACCGAGGAGGTCACCGCGCTGCGCGAGGAACTCGCTGGGTTCGCTGAAGTACTCGCCGAACAGCGTCAAGCGCTTATCGAAGCACGCGCCGCGGTGACGGATGTCGTCGCCGAAAACGTGGCCAGTGCGCCGCCCGCACCCCGCGAGTGGAGGCTGGCGGAAGTCGAGTACCTGCTCACCGTCGCTAACCACCGATTGCTCATGCAGGACGACGCCAACGGAGCGCTACGACTCCTCGCGCTCTCAGACGGCGTGCTTGCCGGTCTAGACGACTACCGCTTCCACGAGGTACGCGCACTGCTCGCCGAGGAGCAGTTGTCCCTCAAGACCTTCGCCTACGCCGACACGCAAGGTGTCTTCCTGCGCCTGGAGGCCGTCAAGGAGTTGCTCGACCGCCTGCCGCTGCGTCTGCCCGAATACGCGTCCGACGACGCCGACGACGTATCCGCCCAAACCAGTCAGGACGCGTCGTTGCTCGACGCGTTTCTCGACCGTCTAGGCGGCCTCGTGCGGTTCCGCCGACACGACGGCGAGGCCATCCGTCCGTTGCTTGCACCAGAGCAGGCCGAATACCTCGAGCAGCACCTGCGCCTTGCCCTCGAACGGGCTCAGCTCGCGGTGCTGCGTCGAGACCAGGAGATATTCGAGATCAGCCTTCGCGCCGCCCGGACATGGCTTCATCGATTCCTCGACCCGAGCCGGACGGCAGTCGCGCAGGCCATGGGGGAACTGGACGAACTCCGGAGCATCGATGTCGCCGTGCCGCCGCCGGACATCTCGCGCTCGCTCGGACGTTTTCGCGAACTGCGTCGGAACAACGCCGATCCGGTCCCGTCCACGTGATCCGTTTCATCGTCCTCTTGATCGTTGGCCTGGGGGCCGGCGCGGTGCTTGCGTTCCTGGTGGTTCGCGACCCCGGCTACGTTCTCGTGTCCTACGACGGCAGCACGATGGAGACGAGCCTCTGGTTCGCGCTCGCGTGCCTCTTCCTCGTGGCCCTGTTCGTCTATCTGCTGGGCTTCCTGATTCGGCGTCTGGCGCGAAGCGGTTTCGCCGTATCCGGATGGTTCCGCTGGCGCCGTGCGACGAAAGCCCGCAACCGATCCCTGACGGGGATCATGTTGCTCGCCGAGGGTCGCTGGAGCGAAGCGAAACGCGCTCTCCTCGAGTCCGCGGACCGTATCGACACGCCACTGGCCAACCTGCTCGCCGCGGCCCGTTCGGCAAACGAACTCGGCGACTACCAGGAACGCGACGACATCCTCGCCCTCGCCCGGGAGTCGACGCCCCAGGCCGACTTCGTCGTCGAACTCGTGCGAGCCGAACTGCAGCAGGTCGCCGGACAGTGGGCCCGGAGCATTGCGACGCTGAACGCCCTTCGCGAGAAAGCTCCCCAGCACCCGATGGTCTTGAAGAGGCTGCTCGACGCCCACGAGAATCTGGGTGATTTCGACGCGGTCGCGGAACTCGCGCCGTCGCTTCCCAAGGATGCGGCACCGGATATGGCGACCGTCCAGACCGCGATCTGGCGAGCCCGCTTCGCGAAATGCAAAGCGAGCGCAGACGCCGCCGAACACGCGCGCAAGGCCTGGAAGGCGATGCCGAAGAGACTCCGCTACGACGAGGAAGTCGTGACCGACTACGTCGGTGCGCTGGCACCTACCGCACCGGTCGACGCCGAAGGCGTACTGCGCCGGGCATTGAAGAAGGACTGGCGTGAAGTTTGGATCCGTCGCTACGGCACCGTGGACGCCGACCCGGTCAAGCAACTGGCCATCGCCAAGCAATGGTTGAAGAGCCGACCGGACGACCCGGTATTGCTGCTGACGCTGGGGCGACTCGCGGCCCGTACCGGGAACACCGAGGAGGCGAAATCGTACCTAGAAGCCAGCCTCGAAAGCCGCGAGGATGCCGACACGCTCGCCGAACTCGGCCGCTTGTGTTCGTCGACCGGACAAGTGGAAGCCGCCAACGGCTACCTTTTGCGCGTGTTTGAGGCTGAGCGACCGTAGCGCCCCAAAGCCAGGGCCGGCCGCGTCCGAAGGACGTGCCTTCGCCTTTCGCTATGCGCCGCCTCCGCCTCCGGCCCAGCCACGCCGAGTAAGCCCATGGAACAATCGCCACGGTCGTTCCCGCTCGTCAGAGCGGGCGCTCCCTTTGGCGTTTGTTTCCATGGCAGCGAATGCTATTTCCGTATCTTGTTGTTTCCAATGCCTTTTTAACCCTTTCTCATGCCCGCTGGCCAACAAACCGGCACCGTCAGACGTGCGGACCAGTGGCCCTTCCTGCGATGCCGTGAGCCGTTGAGTCCCTGACGCCCTGGTACGCTCGCCTCGCCGCCCGGGGAACAGGGGCCCCAGCGGCGTTCCGGGGCCATTGTGGGCGATGCCGCCTCACGGCGGCCCGCGCCCTAGTCGGCTTCGCCGACCGGAGCCCGCACGCGGTCTCCGCCCATCCGGGTTGCGGTCGCTATCGC
>JAPOYW010000571.1 GCA_026706425.1 Gammaproteobacteria bacterium | reverse complement strand
CAAGTGCGCCGAGCCGCCGAGAAACGCCAGGAACGCGCTCGCATCATCCTTCAACGTCGACGCCACCGGAGTGACCAGCCGGCGGAACTCCGACTCGTCGAGCAGGAGCCAGGCATTGACCAAGCCATCCGCGTACTTGCCCTCGGCGATCCGGTCGCGGAGCACCTCGAGGAGAATCTCCTCGTCCCCGACGAAACGCGCCAATTGCACCGCATTGCGGAAGTTCCCGCTACGCCTCGCCCTATCGAGCTGGCGCTGCAAAAGAGAGTGCTCCGTCGCCATCGATGGCGACGGTTCCTCGTCGTCCTTGGGAAAGACCTTCGCGATGGCCGAATCGACGCGCCCGGCCAGTTCCCGATCGCCGACGACCCCCGCCACCCGGCCAACGAATTGCGCCGTCCGGTCAAGGCGCGGAAACTCCTCGACGGCCTCGTCCTCGAGGTCCTCCATGTCGAGGACCTCCCGCAAGGCTTCGTCGAACATCGCCTCGGCGGCACCGAGCCGCTCCGTCGCGGTCTCGGGGGCTTGCGGCCAGGTGCCGAGCAAGCCCTGGGCCAGGAACTCGAAGTAGGTCTGGTAGTCGCGGCTCGTGCCGAGATTGGACCGACCCGGGAAACCGGCCATTGTCGAACCGGGATTCGTGGTGCGCCTTCCCGGCCGGGTCAGCGCCTCGCCCCGCAGCAGGTTTCCGAGCGCGCGCAGGTACATCTCATTCGCCACGTCGAAGTACCCGCGGACCTCCTGCAGCATGGCGTTCCGCGCCAGCAGGCTTAAGTTGTCCCGGTTCACCGACAGTGCCCGGGCGTAGTTTTCCAACGCGCGTTCGGGATGCCCGGCGTCGTAGAGAAGATCCGCCTTCGTCTTGTCGATGTCGATCAGGCCGGTGATGTCTTCGATCCTGTCGAGGGCCTTCTCCGCACCCGCGACATCGTCCTTCTCGAGCAACGCCTTGCCCAGATTGATGTACACGTCCGGCGGCAGGGCCTGGCGGAGTCCGATCAGGCGTCGACCGTGAATCAGTCGACGCTCGGGGTCCCCGCGGCCCGTGTTGAACCCGGCGAAACCCGTGCTCGGCGTTGCCAACGTGACCAGCTCCCGAAGAACGGCCGGCAGCCGGATGCCGGCCAGGGGGAGCGAATTCTCCAAGGCAAGGAAGACTCCCTCGGTGTCCTCCGTCTCCTGGGCGATGTCCGCCAGCAACTGGTAGAGGTAGAACTTGCCGTCGTGGGCCGTGAGGCGCTCCAGGATCACGCGCTGCGTCCACCGGAAGATGCCGCGCATCTCGGGAGTCAGCGCTTCGCCGAACGAACGAGCGCCGATCATGTTGATGATGCCATCCACGGCGACGACGAAGGCATTGTCGTGGGCCGCGTGCTCCGCCGCGTACTGCAGCATCGTCACGGCTTCGTCGGTGCGCCCGGCGCTCTTCATGCGATCCGCCATCAAAAGCAGGTTGTCGCTGTTGTCCGGGTTGCGGACCAGCGCCCGACGGTAGCTCTCGATCGCCTGGGCATCGAAACCGCCGAGCGACAGCACGCCGGCTTCGAACTCGCCGCTGACCCGCTCCGCGTCCAGCACGTGCAATCGTGCCAGCCAGCGCTGAATCTCGCCGTAGCGTTCGTCGCTGTCCTCGGCCAGGTCGTGGGCGAGGAGGTTCAGGACGAGGTTCTGCACATGTTCGGATTCGTTGTCCGGGTCCTGGTGGACGAGTTGGCGGAGCACCCGGTCGTAGCCCGGGTAGTCGTTCTGCAGCCGGTAGACGTCGGCAAGCTGTCGAAGCCGCTCCACGGGCTCGACCCGCGCGGACCTCGCGAATTCTTCGATGACCTCCGTCGCCGACAGCGAATCGCCCACCTCGGTGTAGACGCGTACCAAGAGATCCATCTCGTTGCGGTCCGCCCGACCGGCATAGAGCTTCTCTTCGAGTTCCACGACGATGTCCGCCAGCGTGTTCGACTCCGCCGCCAACAGCAGGAGCTGGTCCTCGGCCAGACTGCGCCGGGCCGGACTGTCGACGCTGACCCATAGGGCGCGCCATGCGTCGAGGGCGTCCTGCTTCCGGTCGGCCAAGCTGTAGAGCCAAGCCAGGCGCATACGCTCGTTGTAGCCCAAGCCGTCCTGCGTGGTCTCCAGCGCATCCATGATCTCAAGCGCCAGCTCCGGGCGATTCATGCGTTCGTAGGCGTCCGCGAGATCGCGCACCGCGTTGTCCTCCGGGGGCAGAAGCGCCTTCATGCGCTTGAGGATCGCCTCGGCATCGTCGTCACGGCCCCGTTCGAAACGTGCATCGAACAGGAACAGCAGCCCCTCGACGTGTTCCCCGGTCGCCGCCATCTGCCCCTCGACCATCGCAACGGCTTCCTCGAGGAAGCCCATGCCGATCATCTGTTCGCCGGCGGCGACAACGGCTTGCGGGCGGTTCGCGTTTGCGCCCTCGAACAACCGCCACACCTCGAGGGCGTTCTCGTGACGGGCGAGACCCACGTAGTGCGAGGCCAAGCCGGCGTACCAGTCCACGACATCGGGCTCCGCCGCCATCAGCCGGCGGTATTCGCGGACCATTTCACCGGGCCTGCCGGCGGACTCGTAGAGCTTGATGAGCCGCTGCCGTGCTTCGACGTCTACGCCGCTGCCGTTGCCCGCGACCGATTCGTAGAACGCGACGGCGTCGTCGTAGCGCTGCGTCTCGATGAGGACATCGACCCGCAGTTCCTCGAGCATGGCCCTTCCCCCCGCCCGTCGCTCGTCCAGACCATCGACGAGTTCAACCAGGGTGCCTTCATCCCGGTGCGACTCGACAAGCAACGTCAATGCGTACCGGGCGTCGATCTGCAATCCGGCCGCTTGATAAGCGAGCCAGGCTTCGCGCTGGGCCACGGGATGCTCGTCCGACGCCAGCGCCCATTGGGCGAGGCGCACGTGTTCCCGGTACGCGCGGCCCGGGTCATCCCTTGCGACTCGGTAGATTTCGCTGGCCAGGTCGGGATGCCCGAGAACCGCGAGCGCGATCGCCGCCCGATTCTTGAACGATTGATCGCGTTCCCGCGCCAGATCGATCAGGGCGTCCGCATTGCGCGCCCGAGCCTCGGCCATGGTGAGGCGAATGCGGATGAATTCCGCCTCTTCCTTCCGATCCACTGCGGCCAGGGCACGCTCGTAGAATGGGACGGCCGCCTCGGCATCCCC
Source organism: Gammaproteobacteria bacterium (assembly GCA_026706425.1). Taxonomy (GTDB): domain Bacteria; phylum Pseudomonadota; class Gammaproteobacteria; order Pseudomonadales; family Azotimanducaceae; genus VXYL01. The sequence continues at coordinate 13,275 of JAPOYW010000571.1, read as the reverse complement.
CGCCACGTCCAGGAGACGTGCCTTGAGCAGCAAACCATCCGTGGTCTCGTGGTGATCCATCGCGGTCTCGATGGCAGCCTGGGAAGCGGCGCGGTCGCCGTGCCGCCAATGGATGTGCGCGATCGCCAGGTGGATGTTGGCCCGTTGCTCCGAGGATCGGTTCCGGCCGGCCGCATACACGGCGAGCCGTTTCAGAGTCCGTTCGATCCCGCCGTCGCCGATGATGGCATCGTCGTAGACGGCGCGGATCGCGTCGAGATCCAAACGTGCCGACTCACTGCTGGCCTTGATGACCTCCGCCAGCGGCGACGCCGCGTGGACTGCGAACGGCGACGCGCAGCCGAGCGCCCAGCAGATTCCGACGAGCGGCGCTAGCCTGCTTGAACGCGGCAAAAGGCTCCCACTCGAATCAAGATTTGATGCCGTATTGTCGCCATCACTCGCCGGGCTCGGGTGCCGCCGCTAGGCGACGGCTTCGAGCCACGCTCCCCGGCCGCGAGGTTGACTATTCGCCGAGTAGACCGGCCAGGGTCGCCGACACGTCTGTGCCGCGCAGGTGCCTTGCCACCGTCTTGCCCTCGGTGGACACCAGGAAGTTGGCGGGGATCGCCTTGACCCGGTAGAGCTTGGCGACCGGACTGCCGAACGCCTGGTTGTCCGAGACGTTCAGCCAGTTGATGTCGTAGTCCTCCTCCGAGGCAACGCGCCAGTTCTCGGGATCGTCGTCCAGATTGACGGCGAGGATCTCGAAACCGTTGCTTCGAAAGCGCTCGTAGGCCTCCTGAAGGTGCGGAATCTCGGCAATGCACGGGCCGCACCACGATGCCCAGAACTCGACCAGCGTGTACTGGTTCTCGCGCAGGACATCGCGCAGCCGGACTTCCTCGCCGGCCAGGTTGAAGGCGGTAAAATCCTTGATGGCCTTCGCGGCTGCCTCGTCGCGGCTGTCGATGAGCGCGTTGATGAGTTCGATGTTCAGGTTGTCGTCGAGAATCGATTCAAGCTCGGCCAGCACGGCGACCTGTTCGGGATCCTCCGTGTCCCGCCAGGCACCGGTCCGATCCTTCCACGCTTGGCGCAGCGCCAACACCCGCGCATGCGGGTCTTCGTGCTCATGGTAGATGCCGCTCAGTCGTTCGACTTCCCGGTCGTCCGGCGTTTCCTGCGCCGAGCCGATCAGGGCTTGGTAGTCCCCGCCGGAGAACCCGAGGACCGACCCGTCGGCCACGAGTTCGTGGCGACCGCCCGGTTCGACGATGCCCCGCGCCCGGGAACCGTCATCGACCACCACCACGAAATCGGCGCCTAAGGGCGCGTCGAGGTCCGCACGCATCGTTGCCCTGCCGTTCTCGATCAAGGCCAGGTCGAGCACCTCGAATCCGCCCGCTTGGCGCGGATCGGCGTAGCCGAATTCGATGACCTCGCCTTCGTAGCCGTCGAGGCCCACCGCCTCGACCGTGGTCTCCGCGCCGGCAACCGCGTACCCGGCCGCAGCCGGAACACCGAAAACGAGACCGATCCGCAGGCACCGCATTCGACTTGCTAGGTTCGCTGTCATGGACCCAAAGCCCCCTACGATCACCGTTTCGACGCTCGCGGTCGATTGTAGTTCAATGCGGCGGCGCCCGCTTGCCCACGCCGCCGCAATGCCGCCGTCAACATCGCAGCTTCCACGCGTAGTCCAATGCAGCCTTGAGCGAACCGGTGAACGCCTTGCCCTGCCAAGCGATATCGAACGCCGTGCCATGGTCCACCGAGGTGCGCACGATGGGCAGACCGATGGTCACGTTGACCGCGGACTCGAAGTTCATGAGCTTCATCGGTGCGTGTCCCTGGTCGTGGTACATGCACACGATGGCGTCGAATCGGTCCTGGTGTATCGCCTGGTGGAACACGGTGTCGGCCGGATAGGGTCCGGTCGCATCGAAGCCGGCCCGCCTCGCGTCTTCGATTCCCGGCACGATGATGTCGGCGTCCTCGGTGCCGAACAGGCCGCGCTCGCCGGCGTGGGGATTCAAGCCGCACACGGCGACCCGGGGCGACTCGACGAAGCGACGGAGGGTTCCGTGGGTGAGACGGATCACGGTGGCGATCCGTTCCGGGGTCATCAGGCGGATCGCCTCGGTCAGGGGAACGTGGGCGCTGACATGGGAAACGGCGATGTCGCCGGCGGTCAGCATCATCGCGTAGTCGCGGGTACCGCAAAGTTCGGCGATGAACTCGGTGTGGCCGACGAAACCCGGCGTGGACGCCCGGGTCGCCTCCTTGTTCATCGGCAGGGTGACGACACCCGCCACGCGCCCGGCCAGTGCATCCAGGGTCGCCCGTTCCACGTAGTCCCGCGCGGCCGCGCCCGCCTTCGCATTCAGCGTCCCCGGGGTCAGGTCCGCCGCCCCGAGGCGACCGAGATCCACCACGTTGAGTTTCGACTCCGCGGCCGACCTCGGGTCGTCGATGACATTGAGCGGCAACTGCAGGCCCAGCAGCCTCGCGCCCGCGTCGAGGATCCGGGCATCCCCGTAGGCGACGACATCGTCTCCGAGTTCCTCGGCCGCGAACCGCCGCAGCAGGATCTCGGGACCCACGCCGCTGGCGTCGCCCATGGTGATTGCCATGCGCATCAGGATTTGTCCGGCTTGTAGCTGTCGCGCAGCGAGACCGTGCGGTTGAACACCGGGGCGTCGCCTCGGTAGTCCCGGTTGTCCTTGACGAAATAGCCGGTGCGCTCGAACTGGAAGCACTCGTCGTCGCTAGCGACGATGGCCGGTTCGACTACTGCCCTGGCGACACCCATCGAGTTGGGGTTCAAGGCATCGATGAAATCGTCGGAACCGGGACGCGGGTCGTGGAAAAGACGCTCGAACAGGCGAACGTCGGCAGGTATGGCGGATGCCGCGTCGACCCAGTGGATGACGCCCCTTGGCTTGAGGCCACTGGTGTCGCTGCCGCTCTTGGACTCGCCGACGTAGCGACAGCGCAGTTCCTCGATCTCGCCCGCGCCGTTCTTGACGACCTCCTCGCAGACGATGATGTAGGCGTAGCGCAGGCGCACCATGCCGCCGGGGGTCAGACGCCGGTACTTGGGCGGCGGGTTCTCCGAGAAGTCCTCCCGCTCGATGTACAGCGTTGCCGAGAACGTCATCTCCCGCATGCCGCGATCCGGTTGCTGCGGATGCCAGGGGGCAGGAAGCATCTCGCCCTCCCCTTCGTAGTTCGTCAACACGACCCGCAGCGGATCGAGCACCGCCATCGCCCGGACCGCGCCGGTCTCCAAGTCGCGGCGCACGCAGAATTCGAGAAACTCGTACTCGATGGTGCCGTCGGCCTTGGTCACGCCGATGCGCCGGCAGAACTCGCGGATCGCCGTAGGTGGATAGCCCCGGCGGCGCATTCCGGCCAGGGTCGGCATCCGCGGGTCGTCCCAGCCCGTGACGTGACCACCCTCCACCAAGGCCGAAAAGAGTCGCTTCGACATCACCGTGTATTCGAGGCCGAGGCGCGAGAACTCGATCTGCGGGGGATGGTAGTTGATGGCGATGTTGTCGAGCACCCAGTCGTAGAGCGGCCGGTGGTCCTCGAACTCCAAGGTGCACAGGGAATGGGAGATTCCCTCCAGCGCATCGCAGATGCAGTGCGTGAAGTCGTACATCGGGTAGATGCACCAGTCGTCGCCGGTGCGGTGGTGGTTCGCGTGGCGGATCCGGTACAGAACCGGGTCGCGCATGTTGACGTTCGGCGACGCCATGTCGATCCTGGCGCGCAGCACGTGGGCGCCGTCGGCGAACTCGCCGGCCCGCATGCGCCGGAACAGGTCGAGGTTCTCGGCCACGGACCGGTTCCGGTAGGGGCTGTCGGTGCCGGGCTCGGTCAACGTGCCCCGGGTCGAGCGGATCCCGCTTGCAGGCAAACTGCATACGAACGCCTTGCCCCGTTCGATCAACTGCTCCGCGAAATCGTAGAGTTGCTCGAAATAGTCCGACGCGAAGGTGGGTCCTTCCCAGCCGAAACCGAGCCAGGCGATGTCCCGCTGGATCGACTCGACGAACTCTTCGCTCTCGCGCAGTGGATTCGTATCGTCATAGCGAAGGAAGGTCGCGCCGCCGAACTCCTGCGCGACCCCGAAGTTCAGGCAGATGGACTTCGCGTGCCCTATGTGCAGGAAGCCGTTCGGCTCCGGCGGAAAACGGGTGACCACGCGCTCCACCGCGTCGGCGCGCAGATCGTCGCGAATGCGATGTCGGATGAAATCCCGGAGATCCTCGGTCATCCCAAGCCGAGCCGGCTAGCCAACGGCGCATTGTAACGGCAGGGGTTGTCGCCGGGACACGACTCGCGTGGACTGCCCACGCCTGTCACCTGTCCCGTGCGCATTGTGATACGTTGCCGCCATGCAACGGAAATCGCCAACGCCCTCGCGGCGACCCGGCAAAGCCGTGCGCCGTTCGGCGTCGGCCCTGCAGAAGGTCGGGCTCGCGGCCAGCATCGCAGGCGGCATAGCGGTCACGCTGATCCTGACCGCCGTCGCGGCCGCGACTTGGTACTTCCGACCCGGAACGATCGACGCGGACCTGGCCACGCGCCTTGCGGGCGAACGCTGGTATGCGGTCACGTTTCGACACACGCCCATCGGCCACTACCGGTCCGAAGCCGGACGGACCGACGACGGCGACTTCGAGTTCCGCGGCACGCTGCACTTCAAGCTTGCCGACGATGTCGATTCGCGAATCGAAGACCGACTCGTTTTCGACCGTCGCTCACCACACCGACTGCTACGGGCGGAACACGCGTCGACGAAAGGCGAGCGCCGCGAGACGCGGGTCGTCATCGCCGACAACAAGGCGGAGATCGTTGAATCCGGGTCGTCCCGGACTCTCGATGCCGACTCGGACCTGGAACTGGGCGACTACCTGGCCATGGAACGTTGGTTGGCCACCGAAGCACCGGAACCCGGCGACGTGCATGCCGCCCGCTCGGTCGACTTCGACAGCCTGTCGATCGCCACCGACCGCTGGCGCGTCCTCGCCAGCCACGGCGGCGAGTTCGAGGTCGCCAAGGAGGCCCGGGCGGCTGCCGCGGCACCCGGCGCGACCCGGGTCCGCATGGGGAACGACCTTGCACCGTTGCGCATGGACTCCGGGGACCTTGTCAGTCTGCATCGCGTTGAGGATGAAGCATCCGCTCGCATCTGGGAGCAGACCCCGCCCCTTTTCGCTTCCGCTCGACACCGCGTCGAAGTGGACCAGCCGATCAGGAACCCCCAGGCCCTGAAACGCCTGGTGGTTGCGCTCGACGGCAAGGACGGCCGTGCCATCGATTGGGCAGGGGCGCCGGGCACGGGTACGCTTTCGGCCGAGGCCGACCCGATGAGACCGGCGACCAGCGCCGAACTCGATGCGGCCAGCGCGGTCACGGTCAACTATCCCGCCGACGCTCGCGCAGTCCACGACCTGGCGAGCCGCGCCGTGGGAGAGCTCGAGAACGCGCGCGAGAAGGCCAACGCGCTGACCTTTTTCGTACACCACCACCTGCGCTACCGCGACACGGCCGGGGGACGTACCGTATTCGACACCATCCGCGACAGGAGCGGCGACTGCACCGAGTTCGCGGACCTCTACACGACCTTGGCACGGGCCACGGGCCTGCCGGCGCGCACCGTCATCGGTCTCGCCTATTTGAGCGACTCGCAGGCTTTCGCGCTGCACGCCTGGAACGAGGTCGCCATCGAGGGGGCTTGGCGCGGAGTGGATCCAACCTGGGGCGAGACGCGAATCGGGGCAACCCATTTCCCGCTGCCGAGCGACGGTGCCCTCACCGCGATTGCGCAACTTCCCGACCTTCGATTCCGGGTCGTAGAAACCGAGTACTGATTCGGGCGCACGACATCACGAAGAGCCGAGAAGCTAGGGCCCGCGTCCTTCACGTATCTTCGACAAGGCTCGAACGCGCACCGCCACGAAGCGGAGACACAGATCAACCCCAGCAAGGGGTCCGAAGTCCAGGCGTTCCCGTTTGGCGGCTTCTCTTCAAGGCGTCGGTCTTGCGATGTGTTTGAGGCTTTCCAGCCCAAAGACAACCTTAACCTGCGTCGCCGGTGCGAGCTCCTCTAGGGGGATGTCCCGGATTAAGGGGATTGCCGCCGGTCCGTACGAAACGATGGCGTCGATCAAGAAATGCGCGTTAGCGGGGTCTCTGCGGACGGCCGAGCCCAGCGCGTCGAGACCTCCTTCGGGCTTCGACATTGCGATGCCGTCGGCAGCGTGCCGGAGGGTCAAACCGTCATCGGCTGCTAGGCTGTCCATTCGCAGCTGGTCCGCCTCCGGGGTGCGGAAACGCCCCGCGTTCAGCAGCACCAGCGTTCGTGCCGCGTCACCTTCGAGGTACGCGTGCATCTCCCAAATGAGTTGGTGCACGTCCTCGTCCTGGGGAAAGGCGTTGGCAAGGATGTGTGGCACGATCAACCAGTCGGGGGAGGACTCTACTATTTCCACCCAGGGATTCGCGGCACTACGCACGGACGACTCTCCAGCCGGCAGCCGCATCTTGCGAACAAGCCCCTCCTGCACAATCTTGTCGTGCCAGTGGCCAATGACTTCGTCAAAATAAAGCCACTGTCGGAAGTTCCGATTCGCCTATTCTTGGTCGACGGGAAAGAACCCCCTTTCGATCGATTCGGCGTGAAATACCAGAAGACATCGCCCGCGACGGGCACAGCTACGATGGCAGCTACCAGCGCCAAAACAACATGACGAATTGACAGATCTGACATATGCCACTCACCAAAGGCTGCTACGAGACGCAGCATACGCTTGTTTCACCCTTACCACTGTGACGGTGGCGCGTCAAGCTGAAGAGCAGTGCACAGGTGCGCTCAGGTGCGCGCACGTACACAGGTCCCGACGGTGTGCACTCGACGCCCCGACAACGCGCACGTTCGCGGGAGGCTATGATGGTCGGCTTTCCAGCCAGAGACACACCAATGAAGTCACGAGAAGTCGCACTCGCCAACCGCCCGGTGGGAATGCCGAAGGTCGAGGATTTCGAAGTCCGCGAGGTGGAACTACCAAATCCGAACCCCGGCGAAGTGCTCGTCCGCAACGTCTGCATGTCGGTCGATCCCTACATGCGGGGCCGCATGATCGACCGCAAGTCCTACACCCCGCCCTTCCCCGTCGGCGAAACGCTGACCGGCGGCGCCATCGGTCGCGTGGAACGATCCAACCACACCGACCTCAAGGAAGGCGAGTATGTCGAGTCCCATTTCGGCTGGCGGGAAGCGTTTGTCGCGAAGGACGCCGGCCTCCGGCCGCTCGGCGACCTGAAAGCGCCTGCATCGGCCTATCTCGGCGCCCTGGGCATGCCAGGCATGACCGCCTACGTGGGTCTCCTCGAAGTCGCCGAACTCGCCCAAGGGGAGTCGGTATTCGTCTCCGGGGCCGCCGGGGCGGTGGGGAGCGCCGTCGGCCAGATCGCGAAGATCAAGGGATGCAGGGTCGTTGGCAGCGCGGGCAGCGCCGAGAAGGTCCGCCACCTCACCGAGGATCTCGGCTTCGACCACGCCTTCGACTACCACAACGGTCACCTCGAGCGGCAGATCTTCGAGGGTGCCCCGCAGGGAATCGACGTGTACTTCGACAACGTCGGCGGCGACCACTTGCAGGCCGCGCTGAACTGCATGCGTCCCGACGGCCGGCTCGCCCTGTGCGGCGCCATCGCCCAGTACAACGCCACGGCGCCCGTACCCGGCCCCAACAACCTCGCCATCGCTATCGGCATGGGGCTGACGCTGCGCGGCTTCATCGTCTCGAACTTCGACCACCTCCGCCACGACTTCATGCGCGACATGACGGCGTGGCTAGCCAGCGGCCAGTTGAAGTACCGCGAGACCACGTTCGACGGCATCGACAAGGCACCGGAGGCGTTCATCGGCCTGTTCACCGGCGCGAACACCGGGAAGATGGTCGTGAAGCTAGGAGCATGAAACCCGCCCGTCCTTGATGGACTACGACTACATCGTCGTCGGCGCGGGCACAGCCGGTTGCGTACTCGCCAACCGGCTGGCTGCGTGCGGTCGCTTCAAGGTGCTACTCGTCGAGGCCGGCGGTAGGGACGACTACTTCTGGATCGACATTCCCGTCGGCTATCGCCGCCGGATCGATTGGCTCGGTGCAGATCCTGCAACTCTCCGGCATCGGTCCCGGAAAACTACTGCACGACACCGACATCAGCGTCGTGCACGATCTTCGCGGTGTCGGGGAGAACCTGCAGGATCACCTCCAGATCCGCACCATCTACCAGGTCAGCAACACGGTGACCCTCAATCGGCGCGCCAAATCGCTCCTCGGCAAAGCCGCCATGGGTTTGGAGTACCTGCTGTTCAGGACCGGACCCCTTACCATGCCCCCGTCGCAGCTCGGCGCTTTCGGCAAGAGTGACGACCACCAACCCACCGCCAACCTTGAGTGGCATGTGCAACCCCTTTCCCTTGACGCCTTCGGCGAGCCGCTGCACACCTTCGATGCGATCACGCCATCGGTGTGCAACATTCGGCCCACCAGCCGTGGCAACGTTCGTATCGCCAGCAACCGCGTCGAAGACCCGCCGCGAATCGCGCCGAACTACCTGTCCACCGAAGAGGACCGTGCCGTGGCAGTCGCGGGGCTCAGGTTCACGCGCCGCATCATGCGGGCCGGGGCCCTGCGCCGGTTCGATCCCGTGGAGTGGAAACCCGGCCCCGACTGCACCACCGACGATGCACTTCTGGCCGCCGCCAGCGACCTCGGCACGACCATCTTCCATCCCGTGGGGACCTGCCGGATGGGCCACGACCCCCTGGCCGTAGTCAGCGACCGCCTCAAGGTTCACGGCATCGACGGCCTGCGCGTCATCGACGCGTCGGTCATGCCCACCATCACATCGGGCAACACCAACGCCCCGACCGTGATGATCGCCGAACAGGGCGCGCGGTTCGTGCTCGACGACGCACGGGGTTGAAGCGGCTCTACGAATCCAGGATCGTCACCGTCCCCGGTTCCCGTCGACGGCGATTCTCTGGCCCGATTTCACACGCTGCGTGATATCGCCGATGCCGAGTACTGCGGGGATCCCGTATTCCCGGGCAACGATGGAGCCGTGGGCGAGAATGCTGCCGATGTCGGTCGCCAGGCCGACGGCGTGGGGGAACAACTGCGTCCATGCCGGGGTGGTCAACGGGCAGACGAGGATCGACCCGGGCGTCATCTTGCCGAAGTCGTTCGGCGTCATCACCACGCTGGCGGTCCCCGTCACCGTGCCCGGCGACACCGCGAAGCCGCGCAGCACGTCGTCGCCTTCGGCGTTGCTGACCACCGTGGAAAGCGGTCCCTTGTGCTTCGCGGGCGGAATCGCCGCCGGCTGGTCCATCCGGAAACGCAAGGCTCTCAAGTCGCGCTGCTCCGCCACCTTGTTCGCCAGCTCCGACACAAGGGGTCGGGCATGTTCTCCACCACCTGGCGTTTCAAGAGCTGGGCATCCGGTATTTCCGGCCAGGTGACGTCCCTGGGCGGCGGTGGGGGCAGGTTCGTGATCGGTCGCGACTGCGGTACCCAGAATCGGGCCGCCGAGTCCCCTTGCCCTCTGTCATACGCCCATTCGATGTCCTGGGGTACGCCATCGAACGTGCGCTCCACGTCGACGGCGAGAGCGGCCAGTTCCGACACCCGGGCCTCGCCGAGGGATGCCGCTGTCTGCCGTTCAGGTGTTCGACCCGGAAACGGGGTTGGACGGGTTGCTCATGGACCCTCAGATCTGAATGAGCCCAGCATCCGCGTTGGCAAGCGCGACATCTTCGAATAGTCGTCGCAATGGTCCCGGATTGGGCTCCGTCGGTCTGCCATACCGAATACCCAGATCCGGGTAGACGGCGCTCAATCGGCCTCCCCAAAGTCCTTGACTCCTGGCTTCCTGCCGAAGCCTCGTCCGCTCGTCCGGAGCAGCGAACGGATAGCCGAGCCACTGATTCCAACGGTGATGTTGGGGAAACGCCGACGTCAGTTGCGAAAACTGCCCCGGGTCGGCTCCGTGTCCGTTGATGCCCCTCGACAGTGCCAACAGATGCAAACTGTAGGATGCCGGTCGCGCGTTGAGCCACGACTCTAGGATGTCTTCTCCTTGCTGCGGCCATGCCTCCGTCCGGCAGGCCGTGACCAACTCGAGCTCCGATGTCGGCGCTTCTGGTCCGGCCATTTCGGAGGCAACCGAGACGTCGTTCGGTTGCGCGAAGTAGCGCTGCAAAAACACAGCACGGTTACTCAGTGACTCAAGAACGTGCGCGTGCGGGTCCAATCGCAGTCCCGAGGAGTAACGATCTTCCGTGCCGTTGAAATACTGCTCGTCCTCAATGACTCTACGAAACTCCCCGGCTAGTGGGTCGTGAGAGCAACGCGTCGACATCGCAGACGCAGCCTCACCCCATCGATGCGCTTGAAGCAGCCGGGGTTCAATCACCTCGTTGGGGAAATCCTGTGAAGTCTCATTGAAGAGATGCTCCGCCAATTCACGCCGGCCGTTGCCTGCGAGCGCGACGATCATCGCCATCCTAGTCACGAGATTGTCGGGAAACCGCCGCACTGCCTCCCATCGGACGTCGAGGGACGTCTCGTCGGCGCCGGCGACGGCAAGAACCTTGGCCCAGAGGTCCCAAATGTAGGGATCGCCATTCTCGGCCCGCATTGCCCGAAGCGTCCAACTGTGAATTTCGCCCAGCTGTGCCTCCGACGGATCCTTGCGAAGCAGTCGGTCGCACACGTTGTGGGTAGTGCGAACCGCATAGTGGCTGTTGTGCGTGTATCGAGCGTAGGCCCAGTGCCTGCTAAGCAAGCTGTGCGCTGACCGCCAGAGGGCATCGTCTAGGGCTTCAGTCGTGTCCACCGCGTCAACCACTGCGTCGAACTCTGTTTTCGGCGGCAAGTGTGCGGGCCTCCGAGCAGCCTGCGTCCAGTTCCTCCGAGCAGGCACGTTGCGGGCATGGTCAATGTGCGGGAAACACTGGCTAGGGAGGGCTGGGCGGAGCCACTCATCCTGGGCGACCGCCCGGTGGTGGCGGAACCCGCGGAGACTCGCCAAGGCACTCGCCCAGGTTTCCTTCCAACGACTGTGGTGTCGGGGATACAGGACAGCCAGAGTCGAGACGTGGCGCCGGAACTCAGTGCGCAACTCGGTGGAGTCCGTGCTGCGCTGCGACGAAAGAGCGGCGAATCTCGCCAACGCCGTAGCGACCAGTCGCTCGGGCTGTGTAGTGGTCGGGTCTGGAATCTTGCGGAGTCCGACGAGCGCGATGCCAAGACCGTCTCGCCAGTACGGCCCGGCCCATGCCGCCTCCTCGCATGATGCGAACCACCTCGATGTCAGCCGGTCGTCAGGCTGGTGCTGCGCCAGGGCGAGGTCGAACTGCCGAAGCAGGTCGATGTCGTTGGGCCAGCGCATGCTTCGGAACCGGTCATCCCACGTTCCCACATCGTCGAGCAGGTGCCACGGCGATGACATCAAGGGCAGGCGTGCGACCGCGGCCAACGCATCGGAGAACTGGGCCGCGTACGCCCGCGTGCCGAAACGAGCGACTTGGGCCGATGGCCAGGTGGCGCGCTCCTTCATCCACTCGATCAACGCCACGTCGATGGCCTCCACCAACGCATCGCGCAAAGTGCGCAACGCCGGTTGCGCGAGGAGGTCGGCCAGATAGTCGCCCGGTTCTGCGTAATGCAATGCGCCGCGTGACCCCCGGCCCTCCAAGATGTCCGACATCGCCTCGTACCGGTTGGACAACAGTGCGTCGGCCCAAGCCACGTAGGCATGGTTCGGTCGGATGTCTTCGTTCGGAACCATGGGCTATGCCACGCAATCGGACCCGTAGTCGGCATTGCCGGGCGTGCTCCGGAGACACTGCAGATGCTTGTCTCTGAGTTGGGCGATGTGCGCCGGATACAGCTCTGGCTCGTTCAATGTACCCACCGCAACCCAATGCTCGGGTCGGTAGTCGATTCTTGCATGAATGAGCTCCGCTGCCAGATGGGCGCAATCAGGCCGTGGCGCGAGTCCCACCGCATGACCGACGCTCGAGGACTTCGGAGCGCCCAGAGCCTGCTGAATCAGCCACGAATAGTGGCGCGGCATCACGTGCTCCAACGTTAGGCGGTCCCGCGCCGGGGACTCCTCGCGACTCTCCGCTTCCATCATCGCGCACAACACGGCGAAGGAGGTTCGCGTCGCACTGCCGCCGTATGCCTTTCGCGTGCGGATGCCTTCAGTCACGGCCTCGTCGTGGGGAACGCCGACCCGGCTGTTGCGCAGCCGATCGATGCGACCGCGCCAATGGCCGGCAAGGTCTTCGCCTTCCCCGGGCCCAGATCCGTTCGCCAGTTCCGCGGTTGCCTTGTTCAGACCGGCCAACGGGCGATCCGCCAGCCACATGCGGGTGATCCACGCGCCAACCGGACCCAGGACATCGGCAAGCTCGGCGTTGGGGACCGACCCTTCCTTCGCATCGTGCAGGAGACGCATCGTGAGCGGACGGTGAACGTCAATGCCCACGGTGCGCAGATGGCGCAACTCAAGTTCCACCCGCCGATCCGGATGCTTCCCCGCCGTGCCGGTCAGCAAGCCGTAGTGACGGGCGAGTTGGGCAAGTTCTCGGCAGAGCTTTGGGCGATCAGCCGCGTTGCCGCCGCGTACCGCCCAACGGCGCAATCCGTCGTAGACGGCGTCGACTCCGTGGATCCGACCGGTCCGCCAACGAAGCAGATCCCGAAGGAACTCGTCAACCCTTTCCGTGGCGTGCTCGGCCCCCAGTGTTTTCTCGGTTGCGAGCCATAGTGACCCGCGTCGGATCCCGCCGTGGCCACGGTCATCAGATCCTCGACCAGCCTCTCGATCTCGCGATGGCCCCAGCTATAGCGGCGTTGCCAACGCGGGACGACGTATTGGACCTGGCCGTGCAGGAGTTCCAGGAAAGGGATGTGGTGCGTATCCATACTTGGGTTCGTTCATCTGCCTTGGGTTCGTTCATCTGCGTGTGCTGGAACGAACGGTGGAAGTCCCTTGCCGATAGCTGCCGAGGTCGCGGCGGGACCAAGCGTTGCCATTCTAAACGACGCACCGGTTCCAAGTCGTAAGGTTGCTCTCGCGAGGGATGCGGGGGCCGGAGGCAACGGGTCTCGCGTCGTTACGAATCCAGGATCGTCACCGTCCCCCGGTTCCCGTCGACGGCGATTCTCTGGCCCGATTTCACACGCTGCGTGATAT
>JAPOYW010000003.1 GCA_026706425.1 Gammaproteobacteria bacterium | reverse complement strand
ACCAACAGGTTCACGACCATCTGCAGTTCCAGCCACCGATGTCCCAAGCAGGTGTGCGTGCCGAGACCGTAAGGCGCGTAGGCGCCCGGGATCATGTCCTCCCGGCGTTCCGGCAGGTAGCGGTCGATGTCGAACTTCTGCGGGTCCGCGAACAGGTCTTGCGAGTAGTGCGTCGCCGTGTGACAGATCAGCAGCCGCGTCCTGGGGGGTAGTTCGAATCCGTTGACCACGCATTGGTTCATGACCGTCCGTAGCTGCCAGGGGATTACCGGATACATGCGTTCGGACTCCAGGAAGAGCCGATGCGTGACATCGATATTGTCGAGGTTGCTGAAGTCCTCGGCCCGTGGCTCGCGATGTCCGCCGAACAGCGAGTCGGCTTCCTCGCGGATGCCCGCATAGAGGTTCGGATCGTTGACCATGGCATACACGGCGAAACCGAGCGCGCTGCCGAGATAGATGCTGGCGACCATCGCTGCGACGAAGGGGAACGTAATGTCCGTTTCCGGCAGGAACTGGGGGTCGTTCCGATGTAGTTCGAGGATGGCATCGGCAACGTCCAGCGGCTTGCCCTTTCTTTGGGCAGGCGTGTGCGATGTGTGAATGGCGTCGAGCAGTTCGCGCACATACTGTCTCGAACGCCTCATCTTGGGTGTCGACATCATGAACTTGGGCAGCGCGCCTTGAACGTGCGTAACGAGTGCGCGGTGCTCGTAGGCGAGCAGGTCGTCGACGAAATGGCTGCAGTCGACGCCCATGGTCAGATGCGAGACCTGGCTGCTCATGTAGTTCTGGAAGGTCTTCGTTGCGCCGAACACATCGCCCTCGTTCCATGTGCCGACCGACTCTTTGCAGAGCGAGATCAGTTCAGGCAGACGTTGGGCGAGTGTCGCCCGGGAGTAGGCGGAGCGGAGTGACTTGCGCATCTTGTGATGCTCGGCGCCATCCATCCCCGGCAATGTTCGCGAAGCGCCGAAGACGCCTTCGAGTCCTTGGATGTAGTCCTTGGATCGAAGGTAGAACCTGCCTTGCTTGTTTACCCAGTTGTTGCAATCCGGCCCCATCAGCGCGACGACGGGTTGTCCGTTCATGCTGATGGGCGCCCTCACCACCGGCCCGTGTTTCTCGAAGATGCGGCACGTCGCCTTGGGAATATTGCCTGCGAGGAGATCACGCTGTCGCAGGATGTCGACCACCGGAAGCTTCGGGATCGGCTTCGTGAGAAGAACGGGTCGGGTCTTCGGTTTCACCGTGCTGTCCTTCACGGCGGTTGCCACGGACCGCCCGACCAGGTCCATGCTGGCCACCGTCTCGATGCGCTCGAGTTTCTCCTCGTAGTCTTCGTCCGACAGGAGCGTTTTGAACCGATCGCAGGTGTGCATCAGTCCCACCAGGATGACGTCCCTCGGGTCGGGAATGTCGTCGTTGAGGACGACGTTGAGGATGCGGGCCTTGGCTTCCCTTCGGATTGCCCCGTCCGAGCTCGGATACATGCCTGAACGGGAAACCGAGCGTGACAGTGTCCAGAATCCGCCCGACTCGTATTCGAGCACCCCCTTGTCCACCAGTCGTTGCAGCGTCAGGGTGACGATCTCCTCCGCCCGGGACGTGTTCCGTTCGACCCAGAATTGCGTATCCGAGCGATCTTCGGACTTGCTGATCTCCTCAAGCGTCGGATCGAGCAGCCCGTCGCCTGTCGGCGTGGCGTCGAGGAGATACAGCGACTGCAGGTCGGTGTCGATGCGGTCTTCCAACGCGAGGTCGGCGATGACGGCGCCTGCCATCACGCAGGAGAAGTCCCAGCCGGGCACCATTTCGAGATATCCGCTCGACTCGTCGAGCATCAACAGGATCAGCTCTTCCGTCAGGCGTATTCGGAACTCGTCCATGTCATCGCCTCGGAACCGGGCAGCGGAGAGGACCGACGATTCGGAAGCTGCCGCGGATTCTCAACCAAGCCCGTTGGAGTGTCGCAACAATGAACGATACGGCGTAGGTGGTCAAGGACTGGCCCCGCCGCTCGGCCCTCGGCCAACGATTAGCGTCAGTCCCGCAACCGCGGACCATGTGTGCGTGTCGAACTGACGCTCTACCCGAAATTGACTCGAATACACGCGGTAATTAGAGTCATCGAGAGCGACTTCCACGGTTGTCGAAACTGGGTACTTGAAGCCAACGTCGATGGCGTCTCCGCCGGTTTTGCTCGCCGCGTACGCGGGAGCGGTCTTCTTGGCGTCCGTGGCAGGAGGAAGGCTCTCCGAATACGGGGCGATGACGCACCGGCGTACGCAGATCGTGATGAGCTTTGTCGCGGGCTTCATCCTCGGGATCGCCGTTTTCCACCTCCTGCCCCACGGCTTGGAGCGGATTCGCGGACCCGACGACTTCGAGACCGCAGCGCTGTGGATCATGTTCGGGATGGTCGTGATGATCGTCCTGCTGCGGGTGTTCGACTTCCATCAGCACGACTTCAGCGCCGAAGCCGAGGCGGCGCGCAGACACACAAGCGCCCGCAGACGCGGCTTGCTCGGCGTCGCCTTGGGCCTTGGCCTGCATACCGTGACGGAAGGCGCCGCGCTCGGTGCGAGCGTGCGGGTCGGCTTCGTGGAGGAAGGTGTGCTGCCGGGGCTCGGGGTGTGCCTCGCAATCCTGCTCCACAAGCCGCTGGACGCCTATTCGATCACCGGCATGATGAAGCACGCGGGGCACACTCCGCGAGCGCGGCTGGCCGCGAACCTCGCCTACGCGCTGATCTGTCCTATCGTGGCGGTCGGAAGCTACCTTGGCGCGGGGCTGCTCGGCCCAATCGCCGAAGGGCCGGTGATCGGTCGCGCCCTCGCCTTCGCGGTGGGCGCATTCGTGTGCATTTCGCTGAGCGATTTGCTGCCGGAAATCCACTTCCACCGTCACGACCGCGGCAAGCTCCTAGTCGCGCTCTGCGTGGGGATCGGACTCGCGTACGCGCTCTACCTCGTGGAAGCGATGGCCATGCACGGCGGGCACGGTGACCACTGAGTTCGGTTCCGCGAGATTCGCGCCGCTGGTCATCGCCAGGGTCCTTCGCGCCCGTCGGACGCGTCGCTCCACGATTGCTGGACCAAGAGCACGTCCGCTGCTTCCGTCTTGCCAGCGGCAGACGAATTGGCGAATATTGAGCCATGATCATCGTCCACGGGATCATTCCCATCAAGGCGGCGCAACGCGACAGGGCGCTGGATCTAGCCCGCGAGATGTCGGAGGCGACCCGCACCGAAGACGGTTGCATTTCCTACGAGTTCTACGTCGGCCTGCGCGATCCGAACACGCTGATCCTGCTCCAGGAATGGGAGAACATGGAGGCGCTAGCGGGCCACCTGCGCACCGACCACATGAAGGTGTTCCTCGACGAACTGCCCAACGTTTTGGCCGGACAGGTCATGACCCGGCGCTACGCCGTGCAAGCGGAGCCAGAACCGGCAAGGGAATCTGGATCGCCCCCGCCGATCATCCACTGACATCGCGGGAAGTCTAGGGACGCGTCCCCTACGCCGTCCTGGCAAGCGCCCCGATCACGGCGTCGGGTGAGAGCTTCTGCACGACGGATTCGCTACGGCGACGGTATTCGACGATCCCCTCCCTCAAGCCCCGGTCGCCGACGGTAATGCGATTCGGGATGCCGATGAGGTCGGCGTCCGCGAACTTCACGCCCGGCCGTTCGTCCCGATCGTCGAACAGAACGGCGAGGCCGGCTGCCTGCAGGTCGTGGTGCAGCCGATCCGCGACGGTCTGCACGTCGGTCGATTTGGTGTTGTTCAAGGCGACGACGTGGACGTCGAATGGGGCCACTGCGTCGGGCCAGACGATGCCGTCTCCGTCGTGGCACTGCTCGACGACGGCCGCGACCATCCGCGAAACACCGAACCCGTAGCACCCCATGATGGGGACGATGTCGCGACCAGACGCATCCCGGATGGTGACGCCCATCGCGTCGCTGTACTTCGTGCCGAGCTTGAAGATGTGTCCCACCTCGATGCCGCGCAGGAACTTGAGGGGTCCGCTGCCGTCCGGGGCGGGATCTCCCTCAACGACGTTGCGAATGTCCACGACGCGGACGTTGTCCGCCACATCGCGCTGCCAGTTCGCACCGATGTAGTGGTAGTCGTCGACATTGGCCCCGCAGACGAAACTCGGCATCGCTGCGGCAGACGAGTCCGCCACGATGGGCAACGCGAGTCCGACCGGGCCGATGGAACCGATACCGACCCCGAGGGCGGCTTCGATCTCGGCCTGGCTCGCGAACTCGAGTGGCCGGCGGATCCCCTCGACACGCCCCGCCTTGGCCTCGTTCAACTGGTGGTCGCCGCGCAGCACCAGGGCGACTAGCCCCGGGTCTTCCGAGTCGGCCTGGACGATCAACGTCTTGACGCAGCGCGTCGTGTCGACGTCGAGAAACCCTGCCACCGCCTCGATGGTCTTTGCCCCCGGCGTATGCGTTCTCAGGATTGGCTGGACGGAACCATCGCCCGGCAGCGCCGCCGCTTCCGCCTTCTCGACGTTCGCCGCGTAGTCGCTCGTCAGGCTGTAGGCGATCTCGTCCTCGCCGCTCTCGGCCAGGACATGGAACTCGTGCGACTCGCCGTCGCCGATCGATCCGGGGTCGGCGTCCACGGCCCGGTAGTCGAGTCCCATGCGGGCGAGTATCGCGGCATAGCAGGCGTGCATCGCGGCATAGGTTGCTTCGAAGGATTCCTCGTCCAGGTGGAAGGAATAGCCGTCCTTCATGATGAACTCGCGGGCCCGCATGAGGCCGAACCGCGGCCGGATCTCGTCGCGGAACTTGGTCTGTATGTGATAGAGGTTGCAGGGCAGCTGGCGGTAGCTCGTGGTCACCCGTCGAAACAGATCCGTCACGACCTCTTCCTGGGTTGGACTCACGCAGTACTCGCGGTCGTGGCGGTCGGTGAGACGCAGCAGTTCGGGCCCCATCACGTCCCAACGGCCGCTCTCCCGCCAGAGTTCGGCCGGTTGCACGACGGGCATCAGGATCTCCTGCGCGCCTGCCCGGTCGAGCTCCTCGCGGACGATGCGTTCGATGTTCTTCAGCACCCTCAGGCCCAAGGGCAGCCAGTTGTACGAGCCCGAAGCCAGGCGACGGATGAAGCCGCCGCGCACGAGCAGGATGTGGCTCGCGACCTCCGCGTCCGCCGGCGCTTCACGCAACGTCGGAATGATCAGTTCGCTGAACTTCATGGCTGCTCTTGCTCGGTCGAGGGGCGACCCTACCGCACCCGCCGCGGAAGCGGTCGCCCCGTGCAAGGCCCCTAGGATGCCGGCTCGTCACCATGAGCGACTTCGAGAGCCGGTCCACGTAGGCGAGCGTCCGTGCAAGGCCCCTAGGATGCCGGCTCGTCACCATGGGCCGCCACTGGGGGCGGCCCCGACAACGGTCAAACCACCATTTCCTTGAGCCGCTTGAGCGGCGTGACCCGAACCTTCGTGGTGGCTGGTTTGGCCGCGATCTCCACCGGTTCTCCGGTGGCCGGATTCCGCCCCATCCGTTTCTTGGTCGCGGGCCGCTTGACCGAACGGATCTTGAACAGGCCCGGCAGGGCGAAGGTGCCGACGGCGCGCTTCTTGATGTGCCGTTCGATCAGTATCTCGAGTTCGTCGAGTACGGAGGCGACCTGCGTCCTGGTTAGGCCGGTTTCCCCGGCAATGTGGGTGAGCATCGCGGACTTGTTCATTTTGGTCCGCATCGCGGGGGGCCTTTTGGGGGCCGGTGCTGCTTGGGTTCGAGAGCGCTTGGGTGCTGCCTTGCGTGCCATTGACGAGTCCTTTTGCTAATGACATTCGTGCCTTGATCGCCCCGTTGGGCGACCGCCGGTACGCGCGCTTTATAGCGGATCGGATCGGGAAAGCCAAGCGACGATCCAAGGGAAACACCGAAAAACACAATGAATCGGTGATTGGCCTCTTGTCCGGCCCCTCCCCCCGCCCTGGGCGCCGGTGTATTCTGGGCGTGTTTTCTTTATGCTTCGCTGCTGTCCCGGGAATGCGCCGGAAACACGGAGTCCGTTTACGTGCCCATCTACGAGTACGCGTGCCGTTCGTGTGAGCACCAGTTCGAGACGATCCAGAAGGCCAGCGAGCCGGTGCTGACCGACTGCCCCGAGTGCGGCGAGGCGGCCCTCAAGAAGCTCCTGTCCGCTCCGGTGTTTCGTTTGAAAGGCAACGGCTGGTACGAGACGGACTTCAAGACGGGAGACAAGAAAAACGTCTCGGACAACGGCGAGTCCGACAAGACCGAGAGCAAGGCAGAGGACCGCAGGACCAAGGCCGCCGACTCTGCGGATGGAACCGCCAAGAAGGCTGGCGACTCGAAGACCAAGGACAGCCAAACGACGGACTCCAAATCGTCGTCGAGTGCGACCGGCAACGCCGCGAAAGCGGACTGATTCCCCACCGATGCGAACCCACTACTGCGGCGACGTAGCCGCATCGGATGTCGGCGCTAGGGTCTCCCTGACGGGCTGGGTGCATCGCCGCCGCGACCACGGCGGTGTGATCTTCCTCGATGTCCGCGACCGGACGGGAATCGTGCAAGTCGTGTACGACCCGGATACACCGGAGCCGTTCGGCATCGCGGAGGGCATTCGCAACGAGTACGTGCTCGGCATCGAAGGACGGGTTCGGCCGCGTCCGGAAGGCACCGTGAATCCGGATATGAAGACCGGGGAGGTCGAGGTCCTGGGCGACGGGCTCGTGATTCTCAACCGTTCGCAGACGCCACCGTTCGTGCTCGACGAATACTCCGACGCCGGTGAGGAGGTGCGGTTGAAGCACCGCTTCCTCGACCTGCGTCGTCCGGAAATGCAGGAACGCCTCCGGCTGCGGGCCCGTGCGGTAAGCCACGTTCGGCGCGCCCTGGAAGAGGAGGGCTTCTGGGACATCGAGACGCCGACGCTGACCAAGACCACGCCGGAGGGCGCCCGGGACTACCTGGTGCCGAGCCGCACCCATCCCGGCGAGTTCTTCGCTCTGCCGCAGTCGCCGCAGATCTTCAAACAACTGCTGATGATGTCGGGGATCGACAAGTACTACCAGATCGCGCGCTGCTATCGGGACGAGGACCTGCGCGCCCACCGTCAACCCGAATTCACCCAGATCGACATCCAGGCATCCTTCGTGGCCGAGACGGATGTCATGAGCCTGGCGGAACGGCTGATTAAGTCGCTGTTCCGCGGCGTGATCGACGTCGAACTTCCGGACTTTCCGGTCATCAGCTACGCCGATGCACTGCGGCGGTTCGGTACCGACGCGCCGGACCTGCGCAATCCGCTGGAGCTCGTCGACATCGCCGATCTCGTGCGCGATGCGGCGTTCAAGGTGTTCAGCGCCCCTGCGAACGATCCGGACGGTCGCGTGGTTGCGCTCAAGGGACCGGCCGCGGCGAAGCGCCTGTCGCGCCGGGAACTCGACGACTACGTCGCATTCGTGGGCCGCTACGGCGCAAAGGGTCTTGCCTACATCAAGGTGAACGACCGCGCGGGCGGGGTGAACGGGCTGCAGTCGCCCATTCTCAAACACCTCGAGCCCGCCATCGTCGAGGCGGTGTTGGATCGTGTCGATGCCCGGACCGATGACATCGTCTTCTTCGGCGCCGACGCGGCGAAGATCGTCAACGACGCCATGGGTGCCTTCCGGGAGGAACTGGCGAAGGCGCTGGGTCTCGTCGAGGACCGATGGGCGCCCTGCTGGGTCACCGAGTTCCCGTTGTTCGAGCCCGGCCGCGAGACGCTCAACCCGGCCCACCATCCGTTCACGCAACCGGCCTGCTCGATCGACGAGCTGCGCGGGCACCCCCACGCCGCGCTGGCCCGGGCCTACGACTTCGTCCTCAACGGCACCGAGGTGGGCGGCGGCTCCATTCGGATCCACGATCCGGACATGCAGCGTGCGGTGTTCGAGGCGCTTGGCATGGCCCAGGAAGCCGAGACCAAGTTCGGTTTTCTGCTCGATGCGCTGGCCCTGGGCTGCCCGCCCCATGGCGGCATCGCCATCGGCTTCGACCGCTTGATGATGTTTCTCGCCGGCACCGACAACATTCGCGACGTCATCGCGTTTCCGAAAACCCAGTCCGCGACCTGCCTGATGACGGCGGCGCCCAGCCCGGTTGACGAACACCAGTTGCGCGAGCTTCATATCCGGATCCGTTGACCCGGTACCCCTAGATCCGCGAAGGCGAGAGGCATGGCCGGACACTCCAAGTGGGCGAACATCAAGCACCGCAAGGCGCGCCAGGATGCCAAGCGGGCGAAGGTGTGGACCAAGGTGATCCGGGAGTTGACGGTTGCCGCGCGGCTCGGCGGCGGCGACCCGGACGACAACCCCAGGCTTCGTCTCGCCATCGACAACGCCCTGTCGGTCAACATGCCCCGGGATACCATGGATCGGGCCATTTCCCGCGGCGTGGGCAATCTTGCCGGTGGCGATGTCGAGGAGCTCACCTACGAAGGCTACGGCCCCGGGGGCGTCGCCGTGCTGGTCGAGGTCATGACCGACAACCGCAACCGGACCGTTGCCGCGGTCCGGCATGCATTCAGCAAGTACGGCGGGAAGCTGGGCACCGACGGGTCGGTGGCTTACCTCTTCACCAAGCAGGGCATCGTGAATCTCGTCGGCGCGGACGAGGATGCCGTCATGGATCTGGCGATCGAGGCCGGGGCCGAGGACATCGAAAGCGAAGAGGACGGGGTCATCTCCGTGGTCACCTCGCCGGAGAGCTTTTCCGATGTGGTCGATTCCCTGAAGGGCGGCGGCTTCAACCCGGAGCATGCCGAGGTGGCCTTGGTGCCGACGACGACCAATCCGTGCGATGAAGAGACCGCCGCCAAGGTGCTGCGGCTGATCGATGCCCTCGAGGATGTCGACGACGTGCAGAACGTCTACTGCAACGCCGGGTTTCCCTAAGAAAGCCAGGCGCGGCGGTGGGAGTAGTCGCGGCCGTCGTGCTCGTCGACGCCCCAGAGGAAGGCGCGGCGGACGCCGCGCGACACGAGGTGGTAGTCGCACTCGTTCGCCGGATCGACCAGCAGATGCCGCGGGGTTGCCATGCGGCAATGGTCCGCGATCCGGGCACGCGGCGGTATCGCCGAATCGCCAATGGCCAGCGTGGGAAACGTCGGCATCGGCGCGTGGGAAATCGACCGCGCTCCTCGTGGGACGGAATCGCGTGTGGCCGCAGTTCCACATCACCTCGTGGGACGGAATCGCGTGTGGCCGCAGTTCCACATCAAGTGGGCGTTGGCAAACATCAGGGGATTGGGATCCTCGGACGGATACATGGATTGGGATCCTCGGACGTGGAGCGAGTTCGCCAGGCAAACCGATCGTGGTGACGAAGGGCGCGCGGGGCGACACTTGTCGCCCACCCGGACGCTCGGCTCCGAATCGGTCCGCATTTCGTACCTTCGCGGTGCCGCAGACTCCGGTCCGCTACGGTCGGTGTTCCCTACGCGTCCTCGCCGACGGCGCCCTTCAACGGCGCGTCCCTTGACGCGGCCGGTCCAGCTTTGGGGTCCTCGGGCGGATCGGCTTCGGTGTCGCCTCACGCCCAGGTGGGCCGGCTCCCGGATTTCGGCACCCTTCGAAGGTGAGAGATCTTCACTTCGGGGACGTACAGGTGAAAAAACATCGCTTGAACGCACGCCGGCGTGTCCACGAGACTTTCAGCCGCATTGAAACGACACACAGGAGCAAAACATGAAGACTATCCGACTAATCGGCCCCATCGTCCTTGCCTTGGCCCTCTTGCCGACAGCGGCAGAATCCACAACAGACGGGTCACCGGCGGCGACGACGGACCCGGTCAGCGACGCATTTGGCGGCGGGTCGCAGTTGCTGTTCGAAAACCACGACGGCCTCGACCGCCTCTTGCGTGGCGTGACGACCCCGCAATGGTCCATGGCTCCGGGCATTTATCCCCCGAGTGCTCCTGGCCCGTATAATGGTTGTCGTTCGATCTGGTGCGTGCCGGGGGAATCTGGCGATGTAGCTTGCCAAACCGCAGGCGCCACCAGGGGCTTAAGCTGCAGCAGTTGCGGCGGCAGCTTCGACAGTCCCTTGGGTGGCGAATGCGGGTGATTCCGAGGCAGAGTAGGGAATGATCGCCAAGGATGGCGACCTCCCCTGCCGTAAGAAGGCGTAATTTGCGGAGGGCTGGGCTTGCCCAAGTCCTCGCGATTACCTTTGCCGATACCCGTTCGCTTTGGCGGCTGCCCCGACTCTGGTTACTTTTGGGCCTCGTAGTCTCGGCCGGGTTGGGCATCTACTACGCTCTCGCGCAGATACACGCCACCTTCTCGTGGTCTTCGGCTACGACCGGGTTCACCAACCCACGTTTCCTCGTTCATGTTTTCGGCATGGCTCCCCTTGGGGTTCTCCTTTCGGGGGTCGTCTTTCTAGCCTTCGATCGGCGCCGAGAGGTGCGCTGCCGAATCGCCGAGGTGATCGACTCGCGACCTATTCCCAACCTGGCGTTGATATCGGGCCGTTATCTCGCTCTGCTCGCGGCGGCTTCCTTCGTTCTCCTGCTGACCGCGGTGACCATCCAAGCCTTCGGGAGCGCCGCAGTGGCGTTCGACTGGCGTATCGGCGAGATGATCGAACCGGTGTCGCTATTCGCGTTCGTATTCGTAGACGCCCTACCCGCATTGGCCGTGTGGTGTGCGTTGACCGTGCTATTGACGGTCGCCTTGCCCAATCGCGTGTTGGTCCTGTTGATCGCGACCGGGTTGCTGGTTGGGCAGTATTGGCTACTGCACAACGTCCCGATTCAGTTCCTTCCAGCCGTGTCGCTGTTGCCTAGCTTCGGGACGTTGGCATCGGACATCCTTCCCGAGTTGCCCGATGCGGCGGTCTTCTGGCAGCGCTTCTGCCTCGTTCCGCTGATCGGTGCTCTGTTGATCGGCGCCTCGACTGTGGTGCAACGTATGGACGGCCACCCTTCCCGTCTCCCCGGGTCCATGGCGGCAATCCTCGCGGTCGTCGGCGTCTTGGGGCTGGTCGCGCTCTTGGTTCGTTCGACCGATGGCGCGACCTTGCGGGCCGACTGGCGCGCCGCTCACCAGATCGTCGACTCGATGCCCCGGGCGGACATCGATCACATCAAGGGGCGGGTCCGCATCGATCCCGGCGATGGCCTGTCGCTAGACATCGACATGTTGTCAACGCCCTTGACGGATCCACCGCCCGAAGAGCTTGTCTTCTCCCTCAATCCGGGTCTGCAGCTCCACCATGTGCTGATCGACGGGGAATCCGCCGAGTATCGGCACGAGTCGGGGTTGCTGGTTGTTGAGCCACGTCGTCGGCTGCACCCAGCGCGCGAGTTCGTGCTTTCCGTCGTCGCTGAAGGCATACCGGATCCCGGTTTCGCGTACCTCGACAGCAGCGTCGAGCCGTTGGCCAAGTCTTGGTCGGAGAGCCGACTCGCGTTCTTGGGCACGCGGGCTTCGGTATTCGACAATGCCTTCGTGGCGTTGATGCCGGGCACCCGGTGGCTGCCGACGCCGGGTCCCAATCTGGCCCGTTCGACGGGTGGTCCTTTGGACTTTTTCACGGTCGACCTGGAGATTGAGGTCCCTGCCGGTTGGCGAATCGCGGCCCCCGGCGTCGGTCAACCAACCGACTGCCCGAGTCGAGTGCGCTTCGCCCCGCGCGAGGCGCTCCGGGAGGTCACGGCCGTGACCGCGCCCTTCGAGCGATTCGCCGTCCAGGTGGGCAATGCCGAGTTCGAGCTCTTGTTGCACTCGGATCACCTCCGCAATGTCGAATGGCCGGACGACATGGAACAGGCGATGGTGCAGCTATTGGCAGAGTTCGTCGAAGACGCCGAGGACTTCGGCATCCCCTTTCCCTACGGTGGCCTCAGTGTCGTGGAAGTGCCGGCCCAACTGAGAATCTACGGGGGCGGGCACCGAATGCACAGCGTGCAGAACAACGCCGGGGTCCTCCTCATGCGCGAACATGGATTCCCTACAGCCCGCTTCGATAGGGTTCTCTCGTGGGATGCTCCCGCCGTCTCGCCAATCTACCAATTCTGGGGTTACTTTGACCGCGACCGGACAGGGGGGAACCTCCTGGCGGGAGCGACGGACAATCTAGTGCGTTTCGTGACCGCGCAGGGAGGGGACAACGCGGACGCCGCCGAGTCTTTGGTCGCTCATCTCACGTCGCGCCTGTTCAGGATCCGACGCTCAAGTTTCTCTGCCCACGCCTTCGTCGACAGCGAGCTTTCCGGGACGGGGCCGTCCGCCCCCCGGACGCCGGCGACTCGACTCGCGGCAATCGCGACAGGAGTTGTCTCCAGGATCGTCGAGGAAGCCGGATGGGATGCGCTCCATCCTTCGCTCTGGTTCCGCGCCACCAACTCGACGTGGTCGGAACTTTCCGTCGAGGATGACCGACATCATGCATTGGCCACCATGTCGTTGAAAACCAACGCCCTCGGCGTAGCGCTTGTTGACCTGCACGGGCCTCGAGCCATCGGCGACATCCTCGCTGCGGTACGCTCACGGTACGAGGGGAGATCGTTCACCATGGAGGATATTCGATCTGTCGCCGCTGAGGTCGGAACACCACTTGACCCGATCATCGACGATTGGCTGAGTGCCGACTCGGCGCCGGGTTTCGTGTCGTCCGTTCCCGAGATTCGCGTGGTTCCCGATGACGGGTCTGGTCGCGTCCACCTGACTACCGTTCACGTTCGCAACGAAAGGGCCGCACGCGGGATGGTGCGCTTGGAGATCGGTACGGACCGGGGCGACGGAGCTGCGGCCCTGAACCACCAACGGTCGGCACCCGTGCCCGTTCCCGGCAACTCCTCCGTCGAGATCGGCATGCTAAGCGCAGCGCCGCCGCTCGAGGCGTGGCTTCTGACCTACCTGTCTTTGAATGGTTCTGAAATGCGCCCCCAGATGGCGGAATCCCGGAATGGACACCCGTGGAGCGGGGATACGCCATTCGTAGGCGTCCGCCCATCGTTTTGGCACCCGCCCGACGAGACCGCGATCACGGTGGATGACCTCGACCCGGGTTTTTCGGTCGAGTCTTCACGCCCACAAGGACTGTTGCGGCGGCTCCCTGGCTTCGCACAGGGTGATCGCGACATCCACCTCGACCACGGCATTCCGGTGTTCTACGAATTGCCGGGACTGACGTCGGGGGCTAGCGTACAATCCTCTTGGTCGCGCCAAGGATTCACCTCGGCCTGGGGCCGGTACCGACAGACGCTAGCCCGGGCCCCCAGCGGCGATGGGATCGAGAGTGCCGTTTTTGCCGCCCGATTGCCCACAACCGGTCGATGGACGCTGGAGTACCATCTTCCCGACCTGTCCCCAAGGTCAACGAGGATTTACGGAGTCTGGTCAGGCGGCAGTCTCGGGACGTTCGATCTCACATTGGCCGCACATGGCGAATCAACCGGCCTTGAATTCGACGCCGGGAGGGCCGTCGCCGGTTGGAACCCCGTCGGTACGTTCATGCTCAAGAGCGGTCGCGTCCGTCTGATCGTCTCCGGCCGAAGCACCGGAGAAACGGTCATCGCCGACGCCATCCGATGGCGACGGCAGGAGACATGACCGCTTGGCGCGCAAAACGGGTCCGCCGGTGTTAGCGGCGAGCCGGGGGAAAGCAATGACTGGACGTTTCGTGCTAGGCACCGCTTTGCTTTCGGCGTCCATCTCATGGTGTGACGAATCGACTGTCCTGCGCAAGTTGGCGCAAGCCGCGTCACATTTGACGGTGGCCGACATCGACGTCTCCCCCATCCCGGGCATACACGAGGTCGAAATTGAGGAGGACAAGGCGCACCTCTACGTGACCGCCGACGGTAACCACCTGTTTGCTGGTGACCTGTACGCAATCTCGTCCGATGGCCTCGTCAACCTGACCGAGGCGCGCCGTGAAGCCCGGCGACGCCAAGCCCTTGCGCAGCTAGATGCCAACGACATGATCGTGTTCGCCCCGGCCGAAGCTGTCGCTGCGGTGCTGCGGTTGTGTACGCCTTTACGGATGTAGACTGTCCCTATTGTCGGCAGCTACACGACGACATGGCGCGATTGAACGATCTCGGCATCGAGGTGCGCTATCTTGCCTATCCGCGCGCTGGTCCGGGTACACCGACCTACGACATGATGGTATCTATCTGGTGCGCCGAAAACCCGCAGGCAGCAATGACCGCAGCCAAACGAGGGGAGACCGTTGTGAGCACGACATGCGCCGATCCCGTCGCTGAGCAGTTCGAGCTCGGGCGTTCCCTCCACATCGGTGGCACCCCGACGATGGTCACCGAACGGGGGGAACAGCTTTATGGCTACCACCCGCCGGACGCGCTCGCAAGGCGACTGGGCGTGTTGTAGCCCTTCGCCTCGATACCAACGAGCGGCCTTCGGGGACGCGCAAGTCGCATGGTCCGAGTGTTGGGCGTCGATCCCGGTTCTCGATTGACTGGCTACGGGCTCGTCGACGTCGATGGCGACGCGCTCCGCTACGTGGCGAGCGGGTGCATTGAGACTGTCAAGGGCCCCTTCACCGGACGGCTTGCGGATATCTATCGGGGCGTGGAAGAGGTTATCGCGGCCCATGCGCCCGACGAGTTCGTCGTGGAGGAGGTGTTCTTCGCGAGAAACCCCCAATCGGCGCTCAAGCTCGGCCAGGCCCGGGGGGTCGCCATCGCCGCAGCGGTCAGGGCTGATCTACCGGTCAGCGAATATGCTGCTCGAGCCGTGAAACAGGCCGTGGTGGGAACCGGCAACGCGACCAAGGCCCAGGTGCAGTACATGGTCCGCGCGCTGCTCGCACTTTCCGCCGAACCGTCATCCGATGCAGCCGATGCGCTTGCAGTCGCGATCTGTCACGTCAATACTCGCATTCGGCAAATGGACTGCTGAGCGACAGCGCTTCGCGACGTCGCTCTATCGGCCGCAAGCGGTCGTCGAGAATGTCGGCGACAGCGCGCGCCAGGAGATTTGATGGAAAGTTCTCCGCCCGATTGCGCAGGACTCTCAAGGGCTCGCGGAGTGCGCGTACCGTGATCGGCCTGCTGCGCGGCAAACTCGTCGAACGCGACGGCCCCACCGCGCTGATCGAAGTCGGCGGCGTCGGCTACGAGGTGGAGGTGTCCGGGGGTGCGGCCGTGATGCTGGAGGCGAACCCGGACGGGATCGTGGTCTATACCCATCTCGTCGTTCGCGAGGATGCGCACACCCTCTACGGATTCGCGAACATCGCGGAACGCGACCTGTTCCGGACGTTGATCAAGGTCACCGGCGTCGGTCCCCGGCTTGCCCTTTCGCTCTTGTCGAATGTTGCCGCCGACGCATTCGCCGACGCGATAATCAGCGGCAACACAGCGGCGCTGGAGCGCGTTCCGGGAATCGGTCGGAAGACCGCGCAGCGGCTCGTGGTGGAGCTCAAGGACAAGGTCCGGGAGTTGTCCGCGACCACCAACGCCGGCCATACGCTGAACACCCGCGAAGCCGTGCTCGCGCTGATCGCACTGGGCTACCGGGAGAACCAGGCGATCGGAGTCGTAGCGGCGGCAGCCGATGGCGGCGACCTCGAGCGGAGTACCGAAGACCTCATCCAGGAGGCGCTCAAGCGCCTAGCGAGGGAATGAGCCTGCAGCCCGATCGAATCACATCCGGTGCCGTCGGCGACGCGGATCGTTCGTTCGACCGCGCCCTGCGGCCGACCCGCCTCGCCGAGTACATCGGCCAGGAGAGGGTCAAGGAACAGATGGCGATCTTCATCGAAGCCGCTCGCCGACGCGACGACTGTCTGGACCACACGCTGATCTTCGGACCACCGGGTCTCGGCAAGACGACTCTGGCGCACATCGTCGCCAACGAGATGAAGGTCGCCCTGAAAGCAACCTCGGGACCGGTACTCGAGAAGCAGGGCGACCTCGCCGCGCAATTGACCAATCTGGACGACGGCGACGTGCTGTTCATCGACGAGATCCACCGGCTCTCGCCGGTGGTGGAGGAGATCCTCTATCCGGCGATGGAGGACGGCAAGCTGCCCATCCTGATCGGCGAGGGGCCGGCGGCGAGATCCATCGTCTTGACGCTCAAGCGATTCACCCTCATCGGCGCCACCACGCGGGCGGGCCTCCTGACTTCGCCGCTTCGGGATCGGTTCGGCATCGTGGAGCGCCTCGAGTTCTACTCGCCGGACGAACTGGCGGAGATCGTCGCCGTCTCTGCCGGGAAACTCGGCATTCCCATCGATCCCGCCGGGGCGAAGGAGATCGCCAGGCGTTCGCGTGGCACCCCGCGTGTTGCCAACCGGCTGCTCAGACGCGTGCGCGACTACGCCGAGGTCAAGAACGGTGGCGGCGTCACCAGGGATACGGCGGATGCGGCCTTGAGGATGTTGGAGGTAGACAGTCGGGGCCTCGACGGCATGGACCGGCTCCTTCTCGACGCCATTGCCGGCAAATTCGGCGGCGGTCCCGTCGGCGTGGAGACGTTGTCGGCGGCGATCAGCGAGGAACGGGATACCATCGAATACGTCATCGAGCCGTTCCTGGTCCAGGAAGGCTACATCATGCGCACCCCGCGCGGCCGGGTCGCCACGGAGGCCGCATACCGGCACCTCGGGCTGGCGCCGGGTGGCCGTGCTGGCGACGGACAATTGAGATTGGACCTTGACGGCTACGACGATGCGACAGGAGAGC
>JAPOYW010000062.1:12612-16748 GCA_026706425.1 Gammaproteobacteria bacterium | reverse complement strand
TGTTTCATCCCGATGGGCCGATTGAACACCACGCGGTCGTTGGCGTAGTTCACGGCCCTTCGCAGCGCGGCCCGACCGATCCCCAGGGCTTCCGAGGCCACTAGGATCCGCTCGGCATTCAGGCCGTCGAGCAGGTAGTAGAACCCCCGGCCTTCCTCGCCGACGCGGTCGGTGACATGCACCGGCAGGTCGTCGTAGACCACTTCGCAGGTGGCGACCGCGTTGCGGCCCACCTTGTCAATGGGGGAGATGGTGACTTCCGGGCGTTGCAGTTCGGCGAGCAGCAACGTCATGCCCTGGGTACGCTTCGCGACCTTTTCGCGGGCCTCCGTGCGAACGAGCAGAAGTACCCGTTCCGAGTCGAGTGCCTTCGTGGTCCACACCTTGCGCCCGCGTACGATGTAGTTGTCGCCGTCGCGCCGCGCGGTCGTGGTGATCGATGTCGTGTCGGTGCCCGCGTTGGGCTCCGTGACGCCGAAGGCCACGTGCAGGTCCCCGTTGGCCACGCGCGGGAGGTACTTCTGTTTCATCTCCTCCGAGCCGTGTCGGACAACGGGGTGCATGCCGAAGATTGAGAGGTGGACGCTGCTCGCGCCGTTCATCGCGGCGCCGGACGCGGCAACTTCCTCGAGCACGATGGAAGCTTCGGTAATGCCCCGGCCGCTGCCGCCGTACTCCTCGGGGATGGCGATGCCGACCCAGCCGTCTGCGGCGAGCGCGTTGTAGAAGTCCCAGGGGAATCGATGTTCACGGTCGCATTCGGACCAGTAGTCGTCGGGAAAGTTGCTGCAGATCCGCCCGATGGCGTCGCGGATGAGTTGTTGTTCGTCGGTCGTTTCGAAGTCCATCCGGCAAGGTTAGCATGGCCGTCCGCAGGGGCGACCCGATTGTGCCGACAAGGCGCGCCGGACGGGACAAACCCCGGCATGGGCAAGGAGGATCGTAGATGGCCGGAAAGTACTTCGAGGAACTCGAGATTGGGCTGACGTTCGACCACGAACCCGGGCGTACGGTGACGGAGACGGACAACCTGCTGTTCACCGCCCTGACCCTGAACCCGCAGCCGCTTCACCTCGATGCCGAGTTCGCCAAGGAGTCGATCCATGGCCAGATCCTCGTGAACAGCATCTTCACGCTGGGCTTGGTGGTGGGTCTTTCGGTTGGCGACACGACCCTCGGCACGACGCTCGGCAACCTGGGATTCGACAAGACCTCGTTCCCCAACCCCGTGTTCATCGGCGACACGATCCGGGTCTCTTCCACGGTGGTCGATCGCCGGGAGAGCCGGACGAAGCCGGACCGCGGAATCGTCACGTTCGAGCATGTCGGAAGGAATCAACGCCGCGAGATCGTCTGCTCCTGCCTACGGGGCGCGATGATGATGCGGCGACCCCCGACGCCTTAGCCCTTCGCGGTTCGGGGACGATTTCCCGCACCACATCGGGAGGATTGCCTACACGCAAGTTGGGTGATCGCTGTAACGCCGGTCGTGCGTTCGGCGGGATCATCTGGGCATCGCGCATTCGCGCGCCTACACCGTTCAAAGAGTCACTGTGGTACTTTCCGAACATGCAAACGACAACCGTATCCGCCACGCATCCCGCCGGGTCATCCAAGCCGTATCGGCTCCGCCCCGGGCTCGCGGCGGTGCATGCCAAGGCGCTGCATCGTCTGGTTCCGCCGGTCTACTTTGACGACGACGGCTACGTCTGCGAGGACAACTCGCACATCCCGGAATCCGAGGTCCACTTCCCGATCGTGTCCTATTGGCACGGCGCGCTATATGGGCACTACCGATCGCGGGGACGGCTCGTCTGCGTGCTCGCCGATCATCTCCTGCTGGTCGACCGGGAAGTCGGCACCGCAGCCGTCGTGCCGGACGTGATGGTGGCGTTCGACGTCGAGCCAGGCAACCGCCTCTCGTACAAGGTCTGGCAAGAACCCAAAGCGCCGGATCTCGTGCTCGAGGTGCTGTCCGGCGAAACCTGGCAGGTCGATGTGTTCAAGAAGCCGGCCCTGTATGCGGATCTTGGCGTCCGGGAGTACTGGATCTTCGATCCGCGGGAGATCAGGCGAGGCGGCCCGCCGTTGGAAGGTTGGCGTCTGCGTGCCAAGGGCAACCACGAGCCGCTCGCATCAATGGGGGATGGCTGGCATAGCGAATTGCTGGGTCTGGATCTCGTTCCCGAAGGCAAGAGCGTGTGGCTGCGCGATCCCGAGACGGGGCACCTGCTTCCGGACCATGCCGGTGCCATGGAGAGCCGTGACCGCGCGGAGGCGCAACGCCGGCTTGCGGAGGCGCAGCGCCAGCGTGCGGAGAGGGAACGGCGCCTTGCCGAGGCGGAACGGCAGCGCGCTTTGGAAGAAAACGCGAAACTGCGCGCCGAGATTCGTCAGTTGCGTTCGGGAAAGACCTGACGAACCACGCGGTGACCCGCCTACGTCGTTCACTCCACTTCGTGCCGGGCGGCAACGACCGGATGCTTGCCAAGGCGATCGGCAGCAATGCCGACAGCCTGATCCTGGACTTGGAGGACGCCGTGACACCCGACCGCAAGCACGACGCGCGGAGTGTGGTGGCGTCCTGGCTAGCAGAGGCGGACTTCGGCGCAAAGGAAAAGACCGTGCGCATGAACCCGCTGGACACGCCCTGGGGTTACGCGGATCTCGAGGCGACCATGGCGATGCCGCCGGATGCCTACATCGTGCCAAAACCGGAGACCGTGGAAGGGATCAACGCCATCGACGCGGAGTTGTCACGGTTGGAGCGGCTGCATGGACACCCGGACCGGGGCATCGGCTTGATTCTGATCGCCTCGGAAACACCGCTCGGGGCACTCAACGTCCCGACGCTTCCCCAGTGCCCCCGGGTGCAGGCCATGTCGTGGGGTGCGGAGGACCTGTCAGCGACCTTGGGTGTCCCCGGCAACCGCGACGAGGCGGGGAACTATCTGCCGGTATACCAGCACTGCCGAGTGGTCACGCTGTTGAGTGCTGCTGCCGGCGGGATCCAGCCCATCGACGCGGTGTATGTCGACTATCGCGACATCGACGGGCTTCGCGCTGAATGCGATGAGGGTGCCCGGCTCGGCTTCACCGGGAAGATCTCGATTCACCCGAGCCAGATCGACGTCATCAACGCTGCCTTCACACCCGCCGCAGAACACGTGGCAGAGGCGCTCGCCCTGATCGAGGCGTTCGACCAAGCCCAGGCGGACGGCAGGATGGCGTTCACCTTCAACGGCCGGATGGTGGACGCGCCGCATCTGAGCCGTGCCCGGGCGCTCGTAGAAAGGGCACGCCTGATCGAAGGCAAAGCCTAAAGGCCCCGTGAGCGCTTTGCGCGAGTCTCATCGAGTCGCCGCGCACGCTTCGACGGTTGTCCTAAGAGCGCCTCGAATACGGGGCGACCTCATGCGGCGAACCAACGCAAGGACATGCAGGACAGCCCGCCGTCTAGCTTGGCCGCCTCAAGGGTGGGAACCGGCGCCACGTCGTAGCCTTCTGCGCCGAGCAGAGCTGGCGTTCGCGAATGACCGGCGCTGACGAGGACGACATCGTTGATCCGAACCAGGTTGGCGGCCGACTCCTCGCCCTCGGGGCACTCGATGATTCGGTAGCCGCCGAAACACCCAGTCGCCGCCAAGGCTCGGGTGCAGAACACCGTTTCGGCGTCGAGCAACCCGCAGGCCGACTTGAAGTGAAGGATCTCGGCGGGGGTCGCGACTTTCCTCAGTTGAATCCCGACATCGGATAGGATCGATGCCAGTGAGCATCGCTGAATCGGTAGCTCGACCCGGGTTCGATACTGACGAGCCTCGCGATGTGAAAGTACTCCAGCGTGACGTTAGCATGACGCGAATACGAGCTTGGCCGAGGGCGGAGGAGAACTCATGGTGATGATCGACCTGGCCACCGAGCGCATGCTCGCCGAGATCGACGATCAAGGTGTCGGTCGGCTCGTATTCAACAACCCCGCCAAACACAACGCATTGTCCCTGGATATGTGGCAGGCCGTGGCGGATGCCCTGGCGAGCTTTGAGGCGAACGACGAGGTTCGCGTGGTGGTCATGTCCGGGGCGGGCGGGAGGTCCTTCGTGTCCGGCGCCGACATCAGCGAGTTCGACAGCAAGCGC
>JAPOYW010000062.1:8229-12602 GCA_026706425.1 Gammaproteobacteria bacterium | reverse complement strand
GGAGCAACGCCGGGAATACGGTCGCATCTCGGCCCGGGGCGGCCAGGCGCTCGCCACCTTCACGAAACCCCTCATCGCGGAGATCACGGGCTACTGCATCGGCGGCGGGCTCGCCACGGCCCTCAACGCCGACGTTCGTTTTGCGACGCCGGATTCCACCTTCGGAATTCCCGCCGCGAAACTCGGTCTGGGCTACGGCTACGACGGGCTCGCCAAACTGGCACGAACGGTCGGCCCGGGGCGGGCGAGGGACATCATGTTCTCCGCCCGGTTCCTCGACGCCGTGGAAGCGCTGCGCATCGGCCTCGTCAACTTCATCGAATCCCGCGACACGATCGCCGAGGCGGTCACGGACTACGCCCGCCGCGTGGCCGGCAACGCGCCGTTGACCGTGCGCGCCGCCAAGGCAGCGGTGGAGGCGTGGGAGGCGGGCGAACGGCCGGAGCATCTGGCCAAGGTCAGGGAACTGGTGGACGCCTGTTTCAACTCCGCGGACTACCGCGAAGGCCGGCGGGCGTTCGCCGAGAAACGCAAGCCGGTGTTTCGGGGCGGTTGACTCGAGTGACCAACCTGTTGGATGTGTTTCTCGCCGGTCGGGGGGCGCAAATCTATCGCATCCCCGCATTGGCAGTGACCGAGGCGGGGACGCTGCTCGCCTTTGCCGAGGCTCGCCGTGCCGGCATAGGCGATACGGGCGACATCGACCTCGTGGTTCGACGCAGCACCGACGGCGGGGATACCTGGCGGGGATACCTGGGGACAGCCACGTCGGCATCCTGTTCGAACGGGACGACTACCAGCGAATCTCCCCCGTGCGCATTGCCGTTGGCTGGCAACCGCCGTGCCCGATGAGGACGTGAACTGTTAGCATGAACCGGCATCGAAGCGATCAACGGGAACCATGCCAGAACGCGTCGTTACCGCCTGCGTACTGATTATCGGCAACGAGATACTGTCCGGCCGCACCCAGGACACCAACCTGAACCATATCGCCAACGTCCTTGGCGAGAGCGGCGTCCGGATACGCGAGGCGCGGGTGATCCCGGACATCGAGGACGCCATCGTCGGTGCCGTCAACGAGGTTCGCGCCAAATACGACTACGTGTTCACGACCGGCGGCATCGGACCGACGCACGACGACATCACCGCCGATTGCATCGCCAAGGCGTTCGGCGTGCCCCTGGTCATCGACGAGACCATCGCGGAGCGTATTCGGGGGCGGCCCTCGCCACCGGAGGTGATGGCATCGCGCATGCGCATGGCGCGAATTCCCGAGGGCGCGGAACTGGTCGAGAACGCCACCGGTGGACCGCAGGGATTCAGCATCGGCAACGTCTACGTGATGGCGGGCATCCCGAGCGTCATGCGGGCGATGATCTCCACGGTCAGGCTCGAAGGCGGCGCGGTTGTGCAGTCCCGTTCGGTCACCGCGTATCTCGGCGAGAGCCAGGTGGCGACGGGGCTGGAGGAAATACAGGATCGCTATTCCGAGGTCGACATCGGCAGCTATCCCTTCATGGACGATGACGGATACGGCACAACGCTTGTGATACGGGGGACGGAACCGGCGACGCTGGATTCGGTGTTGGACGAGATTAAGCAGTTGATCGTCGATGCCGGCGAGACGCCGCGGAACGTCGTCGTCGAATGACCCAACTCGGAGGAGCACCCACATGGATCTAGGCGGCAAGCGGGCTATCGTACTCGGCGGCACATCGGGCATCGGCTTGGCGGTGACGCGGCAACTGCACGACGCCGGTGCCACCGTGATCGCCGGGAGCCGATCACAGTCCAACATAGACCAGGCTCGGTCAGTTACCAGCGTTGGCGTCAGTTTCCGTGCAGTCGACGTACTCGACCGGGCGGCGCTTGTCTCGCTCTTCAAGGATCAGGAGGGCTTCGACATCCTCGTCAATGCCGCCACGGGCGGCGAGCGGGCGTCGGGGCCGTTCCTGCAGATGGATCTCGACGGTTTCCAGGGATCGTTCCGGAAACTCTGGGGCTACACCAACAGCGTGCGCCTAGGTGCCGAACACATGGCCCGGGAAGGTGCCATCACGCTGGTCAGCGGCTACCCCGCACGCAAGGCCAACCCGGGAGCGTCGGCGCTGTCCACCGTGGGCAATGCGGTAGAGGGTTTCACTCGCGCCATTGCGCCGGAGATTGCGCCGCGGCGGATCAACGTGGTGTCACCGGGCGTTATCGACACGCCGATGTTCCCGGCCGAGGGCGAAGCGAGGGAGCAGTTCCTGGCCAACGCGACGCGCAACATGCTGATCAAGCGCGCCGGCACGGCCGACGAGGTGGCGTCCGCGATCCTATTGACGCTCACCAACGACTACATGACAGGTACCACCATCGACGTGGATGGCGGCGCACTGCTGCCGTAGGCGCGACCCTTGCGGTCGCCGTATTGGGCCATGATTCGAGACACGCAACGGCTTCGGGACTTCGAGACGCTCTACCGGCGCGAAGCCTTTCGGAATCTGACCTACGGGGAAGCGCTGGCGATCTTCGAGGCATTGTGGACCGAGGCATGTCAACTCAACCCGGATTTCGGCGACGACTGGCGGGAGGATCTCGAGGCCGACTTCGCCGTTGCGCGAGCGTTGAATGGCCTCCCGCCAGCGTCCTGAATTCGACCGCCTTGTTGCGGCGGTCTCCCGAGAACTCGGATCTCGAGGCGTGCCACACATTCTCATCGGCGGACAAGCCGTTCTTCTTCACGGTGCACCTCGGCTGACTCAGGACATCGACGTTTCGTTGAATGTTGGGCCCGAGCAGATTGCTGTCGTGGAAGACGCGTGCGCAGCGATTGGCCTTGAGCCGCTCGTGGCGGATCCGGCGGATTTCGCCCGGGAGACCTTCGTCCTACCCGTTCAGAGCGAGTCGAGCGGTGTGCGCGTCGACTTCATTTTCTCTAACACCGAATTCGAGCGGCTCGCAGTCCACCGTGCCGTTCAGGTCACCCTCTCGGGAGAAACCGTTCCGTTCGCATCACCGGAGGATCTCGTCCTTTTGAAGTTGTTTGCGGGACGCGCCCGGGACATGGAAGATGCCCGGTCGGTCGTTGGCCGACAGGGTCCGGGCCTCGACTGGTCCTATATCGAGCGCTGGGCCCGTGCGTTCGCCGAGATTCCGGGTCGCGAGGACCTACCCGATCGCGTGGCGGAATTGCGACGGGCGTAAGTCGAGGGAGCGGGCCCGAGCGCGGGACGGGACAACGCCGCCAACGGCTCGCACGCGCCCGCAAGGGCGCGCACTCGCCGTCTGGCCTCAGCCCCCACCGCCCTTGGACTCCGCCCCTTGCAGCGGTACTTCGTGCCGTTGCTGCGGCGCGGACTCCTCGGCCCGTCCCCTACGAGGCCCTGCTCTACCTTGACGGTCGCTGATCGCATCGCAGGGCCACAGCGCGTCGCCTTGTTCGCGATCGAAACGCGGTGGCCTTGTGGGCAGTTTTTTCTAGCGAGACGGTCTCTGATCACAAAAGCACGGCGACACGGTGCATTTCCCGAACCTCGTCACCGAAGTCGGGGACCGCCGAGTGCTGGACGCAGCGGTTGTCCCACATGGCGAGCGTGCCCGGTTCGTAGTGGATCCGTGCCTGGTAGCGTTCGCGCGTGCAGTGGTTGTACAGGAAGTCCAGTGGTGCTAGTAGCTAGTCTGCGACGGGCCAGTTCTCGACGGCAACTCCGGCGATTCCACGAGGCCTCAAGCCCAACTCCGCACGTCGAGATTCTCATACTGCTCGAAGTCGCGCGTGTTGGCGGTGACAAGAATCAAGTCGTTGACATACGCGATGGCGGCGATCTGGCCGTCCACGAACGATGTCGGATTGCCCATGGCAGTTAGCCTTGCGCGTTCAAGCGCATGCCAATCGGCGGCTGGCTGATCGTAGTCGAGGACCGGAAAGCTCGCGCGCACAACGTCTTTTACGTAGCGCTCTATCGCCATACGGCGTCGGGACGGAGGGAGCCGTGCACACCCGAAACGCAGTTCGTGCCAAACCGGGGCGGGAATCGCCATCTCCCCGGCATGCCGAGCTAGGCGTTGCGAGATGGCCGGAGAAGGCGTCGGACGCAGCGGATCGGAAACGACGTTCGTATCGAGAAGGTACTTCACGGCAACGTCGATTCGCGCCCCGGAGTCCGGTCGCGGGCACCTCCAAATATCTCGTCGGGGTCTAGATCGAGTTCCGTAAGGTCGACCGCGGTCCTGAATACAAGGTAGGTTTCCTCGAAGCTCGGCATCGGCGCGACGAGCTGCTGGTACTGGTGACGGCCAATGAGGACCGCTACCCATTCCCCCCGGCGTGTGAGTTCGACCGTTTGGCCGCGTTCCGCCTCTCGGCCCAGCATGGGCAGGTCGCGGCG
>JAPOYW010000062.1:0-8219 GCA_026706425.1 Gammaproteobacteria bacterium | reverse complement strand
CGGCGATCGAATGCTGATCCGGCAATTTACGTTCAGATGTTCATTAGTATGTACATCCTGATTCTACGGCAAGTTCGCGGTCATGGGAACGCCGAACCCGTTTGCAGTCAGTCGTGCTCGTGCGGCAGCGGTGATGCGATTCGCAAGACGTTGCCGTCCAGGTCTTCGGCGTGGAACTCCCGGGATCCCCACGGCTTGTCGTTGGGTGCCTCCCGGATGGTGACACCGGCCTCGACGTAGGCCTTGTAGACATTGTCGGCGTTGTTCACGTCGTAGAACACCCACGTCGGCTTGATGGGTTCGGGCGTCTCGGCCAGGAAGATGGACACTTCGCCGTTCGTGACGGAACCGAAGGTCTTGTCCTCGCTGTCGTCCGGCCAGTCCCAGTTCTCGGTGAACCCGAGCTTGGTCGTGTAGTGCTCGATGCTGGCTTCGACGCTCTTCACGTCGAGGATCGGCGTTGCATGCTTGAACGAGAGATCGTTCGGATCGGCGTCCTCGTCGGAATGGGAATGGACGAGCACTGCGGCACCGAGTGCGACGAGGGCGAAGAGGAAGGGCAAACCGTATTTCATGTCTCGCTGTCCTGTGTTGAATTCGATGGCTCCGGTTCCGCGCACTTCATGGACGCTTGAGAAACAGAGCGGCCAAGAAGGGTACGACAATGGCGCCCAGCATCCACTTGTTTCCCATGCTTCTCGGATGTCGGGTTGACCCAATCGCCCGTGGTCGCTTTCAATGCGCCGTTTCGTCTCGAAGAACGGGGAGGGGATGAAGCAGGGGGTTGATCCAGACGAGCTGACGCGTCCTTTCTGGGAAGCCGCCAACGAACATCGGCTCGTCGTCCAAAACTGCGCGGCCTGCGACCGATTGCAGCATCCGCCGGCGCGGAGCTGCCACCGGTGCGGTTCCGGTGACGCCCTGGAATGGAAGGAGGTAAGCGGCCGGGGCCGCATCTACAACTACGGCGTTGTTCACGACTGTCCGATTCGCCTGCTCCAGGCAGACCAGCCGTTCAACGTCGCGGTGATCATGTTGAACGACGATCCCGGAATCCAGATGTACTCGCACCTGCCCGGAACGCCTGTGGACGATGTCCCGGTCGGCGCCGACGTCGAGGTGGTGTTCGAGGCCACGGCGAACGGCCAGAAGGTTCCCGAGTGGCGTGTCGTCGCGGAGGCCCGGTGAAGACGTCGCCCGCTCCTGCATCGGTGTACCGCACGGCGGAGGGCTTGGGTCTCTGGGAGCATCGCGGCAACGTGGCCGCCGTAGGCATCGGCCACTCGCCGACCTTCCGCCGATGGGACGGGACGCCGGAGAACTCGGTGGGCGGCATCAGCCTCCTGGCGCTCCGGCGTGCGATGGACGATGCCGGCGTGAATCCGGCCGACATCGACGGCCTCGTCATGGACCCAAGCACCACCACCGGTGCCTTCTGGCCTCGGGGCAAACCCCTGCCGTGGGAGGCGATCAACGCCTACAACCGTACTGACGAGCCGCTGGACGGCATCACGGGCCTCAGCGCCGATTGGATTCTGGCCAACATGCCGGAACTCACGGGAATCGAGTTCACCATGTACGGCATGGGCTGCATGTCGAACGCCATCGTCGTCGCCGCCCAGGCCATCGGCGACGGGCGCGCGCGCACCTGCCTCGTGCTTAAGAGCTGGCACAACCTGGAAGGGCGCTACTACCAGGGGGGTGCCAACGCCGGCAACGCGATCCCCGGATCGAGCGCCATCCGCTCGCTCTGGGGGACGCCGGCGTGCTTCGGTACGGCGGTGCAATTCGCCGAGTACTGTCGGAAGTACGGCAAGAGCCACGACATGATGGCGCCTTTCATCGAGAACTCCCGCCAGAACGGCCTGAAGTTCCCGGAAGGCTATTGGGCACAGCATCGGCCGGAGGAGATCACGCCGGAGGACTATGAGGCGGCGCGCTGGATCGCGAAGCCCGCCAACCTGTTTGACAACGACATGCCGATCATGGTCTCGGCCGCGTACCTGTTCACCACCGCCGAGAGCGCCCGCCACCTCAAGCAGAAGCCGGTGTACGTTCTCAACCACGCCACGAGCCGCACCCGGCCGCGCAGCCTGACGCCCACGTTGGACGAAGTGGAGGCGGACACCGCCCGCACGGCTCGGAAGATCTACGAAGGGGCGGGCATCACGGCGGACGATCTCTCCTTCGAGAACATGTACGACGGTTTCGCCCTGTTCCACCAATTCCACATCGAAGGGCTCGGCTACCGGGGCCTCAAGTTCGGTGAGGCGCTCGACTTCTACCAGACCGACATCAGCATCAGCGGGCCGAACCCCGTGTCGCCCAGCGGCGGCAACATCGGCTGCGGTCGCAGCCGCTTCTGGATGCACACGGACTGCATCCAGCAGATCCAGCAACGCGCCGGTGCACGCCAGGTTACGGGCGTCAAACCCGAAGTCGCCGTGTCGGGCGGACCCATGCCCGTGGGCGGCAACTACATGGTTTGGAGCGCTACGCCGGGGTAGCGGAACGAACGCGTCCGGAGATTCGGTCCGAGACGCGCCGTGTTAGGACATGGGAGATGCGAATGTGAGTCTCGACTCCTTCGAGTTCCACCGACCTCTTGAACTCATCGACGAACGCAGAATGGGTCAGTCCTAGCCGCTAGCCCGGTACCGTTGGGCAATCCTCTCGCTGGCAACCACTACCCCCGCCAAATCCCAAAGTGCGATCCGCCCAATGATCCTAATCAGCTTCGATATAGACGGGACACTGGAAGAAGGTGACCCGCCAGGCATACTCAGCATGGACTTCGTTCGCGAGGCGAAGATTCTCGGCCACTTCGTGGGCAGTTGCTCCGACCGCCCGATCAGTGCCCAACGCGCCATGTGGGCGCGACACGGCATCGAGGTCGACTTCGCGGTGTCGAAACACATGCTCGCCGAGGTCAAGTCGCAGTTCCCGGCGGACGTGTACTACCACATTGGTGACCGGGAAGATCTGGACAAACGTCCCGCCGAGCAGGCCGGCTTCGAGTTCCTTTGGCCCAACGAAGCCATGGAGAGACCTTGGTTGTCCTGCTGGTTGGCCGGGCCTCGAAGCCGAGCTTGATGAACGTTCTGTGTCGGGTAAGGAGCGGACCGAGCTTGGAGGATGGTTCGGTGTGGGCCGTCGGGTTCAGTCGCCGACGCGTGGCTGGTCGATTCCGGGGTGGATGCCGCCGCCTATGGTGGGGTGGCTAACGTAGGGGGTGCCCCGATGAGGCTCGGCGTCGAAGTCTCGGGACGGTGGTTGACGAACTGCCAGATGTTTGCAGGGAGCCACCCTTGGACGGCGGCGGGGTGGATTTCAGAAAGGAGGAACCAAGTGTCGCCGAGGTGTTCATGTAGGACGGGGCCGAGTTCGCGTGCTTCGAGGGTGGAGATGACGATTGCAGCGTTGGGGAAGGGCTGGACCCAAGTGGCCACGGCGTTCGTTCGGTTCAGGACGTCGTGGGCGAGGACATCGGGGCAGAGCTGGCTGTAGGCGAACAGGAAAGGCTTCATGGGTGCGAGGGAGTTCCGGGCGAGTTCCGGTCGTCTTCGATCAGAGGATTGTCAGTCGCGTTTGCGAGGGCGTCCGGCGGGAGCGGTTCATCCAAGTCCTTGGCGGCGACGTATTGCATTCGACGGGTTTCAAGGCGGTAGTGTTCGGACTGTAAACGGTCAGGCTCTGTCTTGGCAAACCGCGAGTAGTGGTAGAGGTAATGACCAATGGCGACGCTGGCTAGGAGGACCAAGAAGGCGGAGATCACGGGCACGTGGCACACGATGGCCGTGGTGCGGAAAAGCCACGCGAAAAAGAACGCCAGCGGCACGAGAGGCGCAACCACGGGAATGAGAGGTCCCATGGCGGTACCGCGCTTGATGAGTGTCCGTCCCGTTTGAAGGAGTGCCGTCAGTGAGGCGGGGACATGTTTGAGGGGCTGGAAAGGATCCATGGTGATTCGTCGGGCCCACTGGCCGCAGATTCTAAGGCAGATGTGCTCAACGGGTCTCTGGACGGTCAAACGCGCAGGTCGTGCTTCGAGACGGGCAACTCGCGGATTCGAACACCGATCGCGTCGTGGATGGCGTTGGCCAGCGCTGGCGCAAGGGGCGGCGTGCCGGGTTCGCCCGCACCGCCCAAGGGGCCGCCGGAGTTGACGATGACGGTGTCGACCTCGGGCATTTCGTCGATGCGTAGCATCGGATAGTCGTGGAAGTTGCTCTGCTTGACGCGACCACTCTCGAGGCTGATCTCGCCGTATGACGCGGCCGTCAGGCCATAGACGATGCCGCTCTCCATTTGCGCGGTCAGGCCATCCGGGTTCACCGCGTAGCCGGCGTCGATGGCGCAGACCACGCGTTCCACGCGTACGTTCCCGGCATCGACTCGGGCCTCCACCACTTCGGCGACGATGCTGCCGAAGGACTCGTGGAGCGCGATGCCCCGCCCGCGTCCCGGTCCCAACTCGCCGCCCCATCCGGCCGCTTCGGCTGCCGCGTCGAGCACTTTGCGGTGTCGCGGTTTGTGAGCGAGCAGGTCGCGGCGAAATCGATAGGGATCAGCGTTGGCCAGTACCGCCAGTTCGTCGATGAAGGACTCGGTGAAGAACGCATGCTGGGAATGGTCGACGGCTCGCCAGACGCCGAACGGCACGTGGGTGGGACTCGGCATCGAGGCGATGCGCTGGTTGTCGATGGCGTAGGGGATGCGCGGCGCTTCCGCCGGTTCGTGCTTGTCGACGTACAGATTGGTCCAGACGATGGGGTGACCCTTGTCATCGAGGCCACCCCCGAAGCGGCTGGTGACTGCGGGCCGGTACCGGTCCTGAGCGATGTCTTCTTCGCGGGACCAGATTAGCTTCGTGGGTGCTTTGGCGGCCTGGGCGACCCGCACGGCCTGAACGACGTAGTCATGGACGGATCGGCGTCCGAATGCGCCGCCGAGATAGGCGTTGTGGACGATGACGTTGTCCGGTTCGAGGCCGATGGCGTCCGCCGCAGCTGCCCGCGCGCCCAGCGGGTTCTGGGTCCCGGTCCAGATCTCGCACACGCCGTCGTGTAGCCACGCGGTGCAGTTCATCGGCTCCATGGCAGCGTGGGCGAGGTAGGGAACCCGGTACTCGGCCTCAAGTCGCTTGGAAGCGGCGGCGAGAGCCGCCTCGCAATCGCCTTGGTCGACTTCCAAGTCGCCGGCACCGTCGACTTCCGCCTGGGCAAGCACGCCGTCGAACTGGGCGAATACCCCGGCCTGGTCGACGGCTTCGCGCCCGTTGGTGGTCCACTCGATCGCCAAGGCGGCCAAATCTCGGTTGGCGTGCCAGTAGCCGTCGGCGACGACGGCGACGGCATCGCCCAGGTTGACGACGCGTTCGACACCGGGAAGTCTCAGCGCCGCCGACTCTTCGACGGCTGCGACCCGTCCGCCGAACACGGGGCAACCGCGCACGGTGGCGGTCTTCAGATCCGGGAGTCGGGCATCGATCCCGAATGCCGCGCTGCCATCGACCTTGGCGGGAATGTCCTGGCGCTTTGCGGAGGTTCCGATCAGCGAAAACGCCTTCGGGTCCTTGAGCCTTGGTTTCGAGGAGGGGGTGATCTCGGCAGCCGCGGCCGCGAACTCCGCATAGGTTGCCCTTCGACCGCTCTCCTCGTGTCGAATGTGGCTGTTCCTGAGCACTAGCTCGCGTTGCGGCACGTTCCAGGCGGTCGCCGCGGCCTTGGCCAGCATCTCGCGGGCCGCTGCGCCGGCGACCCGCATACCGTGCAATCCGGTGGCGCGCACGCTCAAGCTCCCGCCGGTGATCTGCAGATCCATCGCTTGCGTCAGCTTCAAGACCACGCCGTCGACCGTGCCCACGAGGGCGCGTGGAATCTCGGCATCCCCGAACAGGAAGCCCTTCGCCAGGTTGTGGTTGGCGTACTCCTCGTGCGCGGGGGCTTCCTGGACGTCGACCAGGTTCCAGTCGGCGTCGAGTTCGTCGGCAAGCATTTGGGC
The DNA here is from genome assembly GCA_026706425.1 of Gammaproteobacteria bacterium. Classification (GTDB taxonomy): domain Bacteria; phylum Pseudomonadota; class Gammaproteobacteria; order Pseudomonadales; family Azotimanducaceae; genus VXYL01. The sequence continues at coordinate 2,216 of JAPOYW010000062.1, read as the reverse complement.
GAGCGCCGTATGTACGCCCTGGCCCATTTCCGCGTGCGGGACGATTGCGGTGGTGCGGTTGTCGGGTCCGATCTTGACCCACAGGTTGAGCAGCGCTTCGTCCGGATCGGCGACGACATCGCGTAGCTTGGGTGCGCGATGGCCCGGTCGGATAGCGATGCCGACCACCAGGGCGCCGCCGGCGACGACGCCGGCGGTGATCAGCCCGCGGCGGGTCCACTTGCCGAGGCGTGGCCTTTTGGGCTTAGCCATCGGACTTTTCCTGACCCGCGGCCCGCTTGATGGCCCGGCGAATACGCGAATACGTGCCACAACGGCAGATGTTGCCGCGCATGGCGCTATCGATGTCGGCGTCCGTGGGCGCGGGCTTGGTGGCCAGTAGTGCGGCGGCGGACATGATCTGCCCGGACTGGCAATAGCCGCATTGCGGAACCTGCTCGTCGATCCATGCCTGCTGTAGTGGGTGGAGTCCAGCATCCGTCGCCAGACCCTCGATCGTCGTGACCGCGCGTCCGGCGACGGCGCGCAGCGGCGTGATGCAGGAGCGGATAGCGGCCCCGTCCAGGTGAACAGTGCAAGCGCCGCATTGGGCGATCCCGCAGCCGAACTTGGTTCCCGATAGGCCCAACTCTTCGCGGATCGCCCAGAGCAGCGGCATATGGGGATCCGCAGCAAGCTGCCGCGCGACGCCGTTGATCGTTATTTCAGTCATTGTCTCCGTACCCGTGGCTCTAGATCAGTGGCGCTCAAGAAGCGCGCGCAGCACCGCGTCGACGTCGGCGCCGCCGGGCGTGTCCTTGAACGCGGCCATCCGGCCGTAGAGTTCGGCGGCGGCTTCGTGGAAGCCGGACGGCAGGTTCGCGGCCGAGAACGTCGACGCGATCTCGTGCATCTCGCCGACGAAGCGCCACGCCTTGAGGCTGGTTGCGGTGGCGCCGGATTCGCTGCGCCGCACCAATCCGGGTTGGGAGATGTCCCATTCATCGAGCAACGCGGTGCTGACGCCGCTGCTCTCGGCCAAAGCGCGAACCCCCAATATGAGGGCGATAGAGCCCTTGGCATAGGCGGCGTAGCACATCTTGAGCGCGGACGCGGCACCGGGTCCGCCGTCGACGACGCGGGCGTCGACGAGGGTATTCTCGAACAGTGACGCAACCCGGTCCGCGCAACTCCCGGAAAGGTAGAACCGGGTGGTGCCTTCGCGCCTTGCCGGCGGTCCCACGATGCCACCGTCGACATACCGATCACCGACAAGACGTTCGACCTTGGCGGCGGTGTCGGGCGATACCGCATTGCCGTCCACGTAGATTCCGGCGAAGCCGCCTTCGGTAACGGATTGGGCGACCGCCACCGCGGCGTCCGGCGGACACACCGAAATCACGATATCGACATCGAGGGCCTGGTCGAGGGACGCCACGGTCCGAAGCCCGGCCCCGTTCGCCCGGTCGCGGGTGGCGCCGCTACGGTTCGCGGATACCCAGGTGACGTCGTGGCCGTTGCCGACTAGGGCGGCGCCGACGGTGGCGCCCATAGCGCCCGGATGGAGGAGCAGGATGTTCATCGGCGGTAGTCCAGCGGGGGATCCCGATCGCCAAGCAGCGGTCGGTAGACGAAGTCCTTGCCGCGGCGCTGTTCGAACTCGGTCCGAGCCGCAGCCACGAGTTTCGGATTGACGTAGAGTTCGCGGGCGGTGGCCGCGAGTACCTTGGCGGCAACCATCATGCCCTTGTGGCCGATGCTCATGCCGCCCGCGGCGACGGCCTGCCAACTGTGGGCGGCCGTTCCGGGAACCCAGGTCGCGGCACCGAATCCCGCCGTCGGCACGTTCCAACTCACATCGCCGACGTCGGTGGATCCCGTCTTCTGACGAAACTCGAACGGCGCGATTTCCCGCGCGGTGGAGAGCGGCCGTTGGTTGCCGAACAGCGACTTGCGGATTGCCCTCGCAAACTCGAGCTCGGCCTCGTCGTAGGTGACGCCGCCGATCTTCTGCATTTCGGAATGGATCGCCTTGGCCAGAACCTCGTTCGGCAGCAACGGGTAGTTGCCATGCATGACCTCGTAGCTCATGCGCGTGCCGGTTCCCAGCGCGGCACCCTCCGCTGCGGCAACGACGCGCTCAAACAACACTTCGACCTCGTCACGCTCCGGATGGCGGACGTAGTAGTAGACCTGGGCACGCTCGGGCACGACGTTCGGCGCATCCCCGCAATGGG
>JAPOYW010000700.1:16146-16973 GCA_026706425.1 Gammaproteobacteria bacterium | reverse complement strand
CCAGATTCTCTGCCCGCCCTCCGGCCAGACCGACTTCACGACCACCGGCGGGTCCGCCAACGAGAGCATCCAGGAGACCCAGGCTGTCTTCGCCAGCGTCGACTACGCCCTCGATGACCAGTGGACACTGTCCGGCGGTCTGCGCTACACGCGCGACGAGAACATCCAGGTGGACGGTTCGGACTTCGGCTACGGTCCTGCCCGCCGGGCCACCCCACGTGTGCTGCCGAGGGCCAGTTCGTGCCCCTGTTGAACTTCTGGAACCAGGCATTCGCCGAACGTGCCCGTCGGGCGGCGACCGACTGTGTGCTCGATTGCGTCGGCCGGATCCAGGAGTGGGACGCGATCATCTACAACGGCAACGTCGAATACCGGCCCGATGAGAAGACCCTATTCTACGGGCGCATCTCCACGGGCTACCGGGCCGGCGGATTGCCGTCCCAGACCGCCGGCATCTTCCCGCCCATCGAAGAGGAGACGGTCGTCAACTACGAAGCAGGCCTCAAGGGACTCTTCTTCGATGACCGGCTGCTGCTCACGGCGGGCGGCTACTACAACGACTACGACGGCTTCCAGATCAACGCCATCATGGATGCGGCGGAAGCGGGCTACCCCCAGGCGATCGGCGCCTTCTCATCGAGTCCGCTTGTCGAATTCACCACCAACGTCGACGGTACCGCCATCTACGGTGTGGACGTCGAGTGGACGTACTTCCTGAACGACCGTACGCGGATCAGCGGCTACTACGCCTACCTGGACTCCACGCTCGGCGAGTTCTCAACGGTCGTGCAGGACGATCCCGACCCACAGATTGGCATGTGGACCTA